>JAYTTH010000452.1:0-3717 GCA_043745515.1 Pseudobdellovibrionaceae bacterium
TGCCTGATCAAATAGCAGAAATAGATTTTCTGAGTTTAACAATGCTATTTTTAAATCAATTGATTCGGACCAAGCCATAATACTATTATTATGCTTTGATTGAATACTCTAAGTAAAAGGAAAAATTATGAAATCGCTGATATTTTCTAAAATAAAGCCGTGGAATTCTGAAATAAAAAATTTAATCAAATCTATCGATTTATTTAAGGCTCAATTCAACAAAATGACTGTGCGACAAGGCCTAGTGATTGTCATAAACGCCACCGATCAGAAGAAAAAAGACGCCCTATTTAAATCTGTTTTTGAAAAATTAGCATTAAATTGGGAAAAAAAGACGAGCGCTAAATCGTTTCCAGAGACTCTCTATTTTCAATCTAACTGGGGTCCAGTGTGGCTATGCAACACTAGCCAGCCGTCTGCTAAGTTTTTCTCTGAATCTGAATGGACTTGGGCTAAAGAATCTTTTGGTTCACTTCTTGGGCATTTTCGACTTCATAAATTAAAGCGAGTGTATGTGTATTCAGGTAGGGATTTGCATTCGGTCGTGACTCCTGCACTTGTTGGACTTGAACTGGCCTTTTACCAATTTAAGGATTTTGAGCAACTGGACGCTAGCGATATGCCGGAAATTCATTTTGATCAGTATACAAAAGAATCGGTTCGAGAAGCCGAGCTCGTTGCTACCAGCATCAATTTGACCAGGCATTTGGTAAACATGCCTCCCAATCATTTAACTCCCAAGGGCTTTGTTGAATTAGCTAAAAATTTGGAGTGGGGAAAAAATACCAAACTAGAAGCCTGGGATGAAAAACGATTGGTTAAAGAAAAAATGAATTTGCATTTGGCTGTCGGGCAAGGCTCAGACAACAAACCGTATTTGTTGCACATTAAATATATTAGAAAAGGCAATTCAAGGTCGGTGGCCTTTGTGGGCAAAGGGATTACCTTTGATACAGGTGGTTTGGATATCAAGCCCGCATCAGGTATGCGCCTTATGAAAAAAGACATGGGTGGCGCGGCTACTTTGCTGGGCCTAGCGACGTATATTTCCAAACACGAATGGTCGGTAAATTTTGATTTCTATTTAGCATTGGCCGAAAACTCAATTAATGGAAATGCCTTTCGTCCTAGTGATATCATTGTATCTCGTGCCGGTTTTAAAGTGGAAATCGACAACACCGACGCCGAAGGTCGCTTAGTATTGGCGGATGCTTTGGATTTAGCGACAAAAGACAATTCTAATTTGGATTTCGTAGTGGACGTCGCGACTTTAACTGGTGCAATAAAAGTTGCATTGGGTGCTGATGTGGCAGGGTTATTTTCAAATGATAACCAGCTTGCAGATGACCTTGTGATGTCGGGACAAAACGTTGGCGATCATTGCTGGCGGATGCCTCTAGTAGATAAATATTTTTCCAGCTTAAACAGCTCGGTTGCCGATTTTAAAAATTCATCTGAAGGTTTTGGGGGCGCGATTACAGCCGCTTTATTTTTGCAAAAATTTGTAAATCAAAAAAAATGGGCCCATTTGGATATTTATGGATGGAACGATAAGTCGACCGGGAGTTTGAGCTTTTCAGGTGGCAGCGGACAAGGCGCTGGGCTATTGATTGATTTCGTAAAAAAATATAAATTATAGTAACAACTTATTTAACGTTTTATTTAGCTGTTTATTTAGCTTTGCTATAGCCCCAAAGCTTATGTTTTTTTAAATACTCTGCCACTATTGGTGGGACATATTTTTCCCAACCTTTTTCTTTTCCTTCGATCATTTTTTTTACATCGCTGGAATGAAAATAATTTTCGGATTCATCACAGCCAGAGATATCTAGAATTTGCGCGTTTTCAATAAAGTGTTTGTATAAATGAATAACGCTTTTGTCCGGAAAAAAAGATTTTGTAGTAAGGCAAAGCTCAGGGGTCTTATGTGGATATATATAAAGTTTAGTTTGAGCATCCAGTAATTTCCCAAGAGCTTCAAAAATATGACCCTCAAGCTGCTTGTATCTGTTTATATCAAACAGTTCTTGAAGATGACGGGCACTCATAACCATAACCAGTGGTGCTTGGGTGTAATTTCTAAAAAAGCGTTTCATTTCGTAAAAGAATTTAAAATTTGAAATTAAAACGTAATAGCCCAGGCTTGTAATGACATGAACTCGATGCCAAAAATCTTCGATGTCAATATCAAACTCACTCGTGATTTCCATAATGGGAATGACATCGCCAGATTTTAATTTTTGGGCTTTGATTTCTAGTTTCAATTGTTCAAAGCCTTTACTCATAACTTCTAAGTGTGTCTGAGTGATGGGACGATAAAAGCCACGCTGAATAAGCAGCCCTTTTCCCCAAACGGTGTCGCTGATATTAAGTACGTCATCGGTGGTGACTTCGTCCTGTGGGCCAAATAGGACGGCTTCGGACAATCCTTTTTTTACCAATTCAAGATTCATTTTTTTATTATTGAAATGCTTTAAGTCAGGCCCAACAAATTTTATAACATCCAAAACTATCTGGCCTTTTTTAAGACCGTCGACTAAATAGTCCACAAATTCCGTTTCATCTTTCGAATGATAAAAGGCTGAATAAACCAGATTGACTCCCAGCATTCCCAAAGCTTCTTGCTGCTGCAAGCGCAGCCTATCAGTCATTCGAACGTGCAAAATAATATCATTGAACTCGCCGCTCGGTTTGGTTTGAAAACGGATGCCCATCCAGCCGTGAGTCTTTGGCGTTTCCGCCGAACCTGTTGCCACGGTGTTAGCGTAGGCGAAAAAAGTGGTTTTATCGCCGCGATGCTCACCAAGCCTGCGAATTAATAACGAGTATTCCTTTTCTAGCATTTTATTTAAGCGTGATTCACAAACGTAGCGACCATTTTTTTCTTTACCATAGATTTCATCACTATAAATCATATCGTATGCGGAAATTGTTTTTGCAATTGTTTGAGAGGCTCGACCCGCTTGAAAAAAGTGACGAGCAACTTCTTGACCAGCGCCAATTTCAGCAAAGGTTCCATAAATGGTCGTATCTAAATTTGTTTTTAAAGCTTTGCCATTTGTAGTACGGGTCCCCAATGGATCAGACATGTTTATCTCCTTGGTTGTTCGATTTTACCCAGCCTGTAATCGCTAAACTCAAAGCTTTTTCTACAGGGATATCTATTTTTTTAATTTTGGATTTGTCTAGGAGTAAAGTAAATCCGCCGAGAGCATAGCTGAGGGGAATATATACAGAAACTTTTTGGTCAAAGGTTGATTTTAATTGAGGGTCTTGAGTTCCTGGAACATCTTCAAAATGGTCACGAGTGACAAGCCCAACAACATGAGCCCCATCATGAAGTTCCACCAGTACGACGCTTTTGAGATCCTTCTGACCGTCACTGCTGAATAACCCCATTAAATCTTTTAATGGTGAGTACAATGCTTTAATCAATGGAACTTGCGTTAGCTTGTTTTCAATTTGTTCCCATATCGATACCGAAATAAAATGCGTTAGTATAAATCCAAACGCGAATATCAGTATCAAAGTGGTTATCAAACCTAAGCCTGGGATATAGTTTTCAAGAAGTACGACTCGAAAAAATTGGCCTAATACGTTTTCAAGTATGACCACGCAAGAATAGAAAAAATAAAAGGTAATTACTATAGGTAATAAGGTCAGAAGCCCGCGCAGAAAAATGTCCGTGATTCGCTTCAACATAATCAGGTGATCCAA
>JAYTTH010000453.1:0-3703 GCA_043745515.1 Pseudobdellovibrionaceae bacterium
GCAGCTCCTAAAGCTAAAAGAAAGCCAAACGCGGCTTTACTTCAAAAGCTAACTCCTTCTGAAGCATTAGCAGCAGTAGTTGGTGGAGCACCACTTCCAAGATCACAAGCTTTGAAAAAAGTTTGGGACTACATCAAGAAGTACAACTTGCAAGATTCTGTTAACCGCAGAAAAATCAATGCAGATGACAAACTTAAGACTCTTTTCGGAAAAGCGTCTGTAGGCATGCTTGAAATCGGTGGCATCCTAGCTAAGCACCTTAAATAATTTACGATAGTAAATTGTTTGATAGAGCCTCGGGTAACCCCCGAGGCTTTTTTTTTGCTTTATCTGCCTTGCATCTGACTTGTTAGAATAGAAAAATAGTCCAAGGGCAAGATGACCATACGGTGACTATGTCGAATGTCTGGACTGTGATCATCTGACTTTACTTTAGATCGTCCGTTTGTTAGTCTCGCAGAAATATAAGGATACGTTTTCATGTCTGAACGACCTCTTAGCCTAGATGAGCAGAAAAAAATGCGCTTTGTTTGCAAATTGGCTGCGCAAACTATGGAATACACGGCCAAGCATGTGAAGGCCGGTATGACTCTTTTAGAAATTGATCAGCTGATCTATGATCACACTCTGACTCAAGGGGCAGTTCCGGCAACATTAGGGTATCGTGGTTACCCTAAATCGTGCTGCACAAGTGTCAATCAAGTGGTTTGTCATGGAGTTCCCAATACCTATGTTTTGAAAGATGGCGATATAGTAAATGTCGATATCACCCATAAATTGGATGGATTTTTTGGCGATACGTCCCGTACAATAATGATTGGAAATGTTTCCGATGAAGCAAAAAAAATTACCGATATTGCCAAGCGGGCCATGGAAGTTGGTATTGAATCAATCACTCCGAATGGATTTACAGGCGACATCGGATTTGAAATAAATAAATTTGCAACTCGCAATGGATGTTCAACCGTTAAAGAAATAGGTGGCCATGGCATAGGGCGTATTTTTCACGGTGAACCATTCGTTCCTTCTTTTGGAAAAAAAGGAAAAGGCGAACGTCTTTTGCCTTTTAAATGTTTGACTGTAGAACCTATGGTGAATTTAGGTACTGACGAAATTGTCGAGTTTCCAATTCCGGGATCTTCACATCATTACTATGAAACTAAAGATAAAAAATTATCGGCCCAATTTGAACACACGATTTTGGTAACCGACAAAAGCTATGAAATATTAACGGTTCCTTAAGGGCCAAAAACTAAAAGACAAGGAGATCTCGATGGCATCTATTCAGGCAGCTGGTCGAACAGCGACCAAAGGCAATTCAAAACCACAGAAAAGTTCTTTGGACAAAAAGACTCATTCGGTTGATTACAAAGTGTGCCAAGAAGCAATGGAAAGTGATGAAGTGTTTCAAAAAATGGCTCTTTGGGGTCGTGAAGAAATAAAAATCGCAGAAACCGAAATGCCTGGCTTGATGGCTTTGCGTAAGGAGTTTGGAAAACAGCAGCCCTTAAAAGGCGCACGTGTCACAGGGTCTTTGCATATGACCATTCAAACAGCGGTTTTGATTGAAACACTGGCGTTCTTGGGCGCGAAAGTTCGTTGGTCATCTTGCAATATTTTTTCAACTCAAGATCATGCAGCTGTGGCGATGGCAGCGGCTGGCATTCCCGTTTACGCATGGAAAGGTGAATCTGAAGCTGAATACAACTGGTGTTTAGAGCAAACAATAGTTGGTTGGGGCGATGAAGGTTTCAATTTGATTTTGGATGACGGCAGTGATTTGACAAACATGATGCATGAACCTCGATTTGCAAAAATCTTGAAAAAAGTGGTTGGCGTTTCTGAAGAAACAACGACAGGCGTTCATAATTTAGAAAGAATGTTACAAAAAGGGCTATTGAAAATTCCCGCTATCAATGTAAATGATTCTGTAACTAAATCTAAGTTTGATAATTTGTACGGTTGCCGTGAATCTTTGGCAGACGGTATTAAGCGCGCAACTGACACTATGGTTGCGGGTAAGACAGTAGTCGTTGCTGGGTACGGAGATGTTGGCAAAGGCAGCGCCTTTGCGCTAAAAAACTTTGGTGCGCGCGTTCTTGTGACTGAAGTAGATCCTATTTGTGCCTTGCAAGCCGCGATGGAAGGCTTTCAAGTGACTACTATGGAAGAAGCCGCACCCGAGGCAGATATTTTCGTAACAGCAACAGGATGCTGCGATATCATCACTGAAAAGCATTTTTCTAAAATGAAAAATAATGCTATCGTCTGCAATATTGGCCATTTTGATATCGAAATCGATATGGCTTGGTTGAACAAAAATTCAAAAATGCGGGAAGTGAAGCCACAGGTTGATATCCACACTATGAAAAGTGGAACTCAGGTTATCGTTTTGGCTAAAGGACGTTTGGTTAATTTGGGTTGCGCAACTGGGCATCCTAGTTTTGTGATGAGTACTTCATTTACAAATCAAGTCTTGGCCCAGATGGAATTATTCGGGAATCGTGATAAATACCAAGAGATAAACGTTTATCGATTGCCAAAGCATTTAGATGAAAAAGTGGCGGCTCTGCATTTAGGAAAATTGGGTGTTAAGCTAACAAAATTGTCAACGAAGCAAGCCAAATACCTCGATGTAGGGGCAGAAGGTCCATTCAAACCTGAGCATTATCGTTATTAGTTAAATTTTATTAAAAGTAGTATTGTAAAAGCCTGTTAATCTAGACAGGCTTTTTTTATAATTTTAGATGTCCCAAATAGAATTTAAGTTCATCTATACTTTCGCGAATATCATCCAAAGCGCGGTGTTTGTTTTTCTTTTTAAATTCAATGTTGAATTTCATATTAAAAACAATCTTCCAAGAGGTTACGTCAAGCATCCGATAGTGCAGTCGTTGAGCAAAATCTGGATAATATTTGTTAATAAAAAGACGATCCTGGGCTATAGAATTGCCGGTCAAAATCGGCTTGTTTTTTGGATCTTTGAAATATTCATCAACCATTGCCGTCAAATCGGTTTGAACAACACTGGCCTCTTTACCCTGGGGAACTTTTTGCGCAAGACCAGATTCAAAATGATGCTTTTTATTCCAGTCATCCATTCGATCCAAATAAATTTGAGGCTGCCAAACTACGGTTTCATAAGTAGCCAGTTCTTCGAAGTCAGAATCCGTAACGATGGCCGCTGTTTCCAAAATGACTTCGGTATCAACCGACAAACCAGTCATTTCTAAATCGATCCAAAATAAATTAGATTTTTTAGACATTATTTAGTTTTAGTTTGTGATATCGATTCAGAAACTTTTGAAGAGGAGCTAATTTTATAGTCTGATTTATGTTTTTCATTCAATTCATCTAACGCTTTTGAAATGGCCGTTTGGTCCAATATTTTTCCCTCTTCAGCGGTCAGTTTCATAGAACCAATTTCAACATCACAAGTTTTAATTCCTGGCACGATACAGATAGCCGATTTAACCATATTTTTACAACCGGAACAGGTCATTCCACTGAGTTTATATTCATAGGTTTCGGCAATCGAATTTAAACTCATTAAAGAAAATAGGGATATAAACAACAAACAAAATCTCATGTCCACCTCTTAGTATTATTAGATAGCGTATTTGGATTTAATTCGAAAGTCCAATGGTCGTTTTGTTTTTTCCAATTTGCCTTGACGAGTCCACAAAAAAATCGAATTGACGCT
>JAYTTH010000454.1:0-3691 GCA_043745515.1 Pseudobdellovibrionaceae bacterium
TCGATGATACACTATTTGAGCCATTTTAAAAGACAATATAATAGCTCTTTGCTGCCCCTGCGAACAAAAAAATCGCGAATCTTTTTGATTATATAGGAATACTATTTCATGTTTATGAGGACCAACTAATGAGCTTCCAGACGCGATTTCAGCCGATCTCAATTCTTGGCTTCGCATTTTTAATTTTTCTGCGACCTGGGACCTGGTAAAACCTAAAAAAGACTCATCTGAAGCCACATAGTCCACAAATATTTCCACATCAGATTCACTTATATATCGCATGTTGTCATTTAAGTCTGGTTTGAGTTTCTCAATTGCTTCTAATCTTTGCACAATCAGAGACGTTGATTTCGCTAAATAAATCTCACTAATCGAATCAAATAAATCATCAAACTGATTTTTAGGAATTTTTTCGTCACGAAAATCCTTAAGTAGCTTATTTCTGTTTTTCAATATTTTTTTAAATTCATCAATGATGTTAATGTTTTTTGAATCGACTGATGTTAAAAATTCATCCAACAACATACGTCGAAATTCAGAAGACTCTTTAATAAAACTTAAGCTTTCTGGCGAAAAAAGTACTACTGAAAATTTTTGTTGTATCTGAGACGACGATATTTTTTTTTCATTTAGTATGAATTCTTTGGTTTTTTTTTGAACATTCAATTTCAAATTATATTTTAGATTGTTTTGGTGAAATTGCGACTGAATGGACGCTTGCTGAGCATGGTAACTAATAAAAGATTCATTATTGGAATACCGAAAAGAATTTCCACGTACTAACAAAAAAAGACTCTCTAATAGATTCGTTTTACCCTGACCATTTTTACCTAAAAATACATTCAAATTTTTAGAAAACTGGGTTTGTAAACTGTGCAAATTTCGAAAATCTTTAATTATTATATTTTCGACAAACAAACTAAATTCTCATTGGCATAACTACACAGGTGTACGATGGGTCTTCAAAAGGTCTAATAACCCCAGGGGATAGGTGATCGTTTACCTCAAGCTGAACTACCTGCTGGTCCATTGATGCCAGTACATCAAGGATGTAGCGAGCATTGAATCCAATTTTTAATTCCGTTCCAGAAAAATCAACTTCAATTTCTTCTTTGGCTTCACCAAGCTCAGGATTGTTGGATGAAATTTCCATTTTGTTTTTTGTTAGATTTAATAAAACTGCTTTGGATTTTTGATTTGCTAGTAGAGCTACACGTTCTAAGGACGTTAAAAAATCATTCTTATTTAATTTAATTTTTTGAGTTAAATTTTGTGGAATAAACTGTTGATAATTCGGATACTTGCCTTCAATCAGTCGAATCATCAGTGTCGTTGTGGTATTGCGTAAATAAAATTGAGAACCTTCGATCGCAATTTCAACATCACCAGGATTAGATTCGATTATTTTTTTAATTTCATACAAACCTTTTCGAGGAATGATTACACCCGATGCAACCGGTGGTTTTCCGAAGTCCAGTTGTTTATTAATCAAGCTCATTCGATGTCCGTCGGTAGCGACCATTCGCAGATTTCCAGTAGCTGAAACTTCAAAATAAACGCCATTTAAGTGGTATCTCGTTTCATCATTTGCTACCGAATAAATCGTTTTATCGATCATTTCCCGAAGCAGCTGAGAACTGATTTTTATAAACGATTGTGGATTGTAGGTTGGAAAAATCGGATAATCTTCATGGCTTACACCGACGATTCGAGATGAAAACTTGCCTTGTTTAATTTCAAGCCAATTATTTTCTTTTCGCAGTAACTGGATTTTCCCTTCGTCTAATTTTTTACAAATTTCAAACAGACTTTTTGTGCTTACTACCACTTTGCCAGATTCTATCACTTTTGCAAAAACTTCATCGGTTAAGCTTACTTCCAAATCAGTAGCAAAAACTTTTACACGATCTTGATCGGCATCCAGTAAAACGTTTACAAGAACTGCCATGGTATTTTTTTTATCTACGATGTTCAAGGTTTTACCAATTAAATTTAGAAGATCTTTTTTTTCAATTTCTATTTTCATATTTCCTTCTGTTCTATTTCTTCAGTTCCATTCGATTTTAAAATTCAAGTTCGATAAATTCATTAATACTATATATATAAATAACTAGTAGTAGTAGTAGGGGCGTGGATTTCGTCTTTAGCAAATTAAACTATTGATTTTATTAACGTATCCCAGTGGATAAAGTCATTAAGAAAAAAACCTCAAGCTGTGCAAAAAGTCGTTTTTAAATTATCCCCAAAGTTATTCATGACTTTATCCACATAGTTTCCCACTGTCCACATTTCACACTCCTGTGATATTGTGGATGCGGCCCTCTAACTCTTCGATATCTTTAAAGATATCTTGGTCTTTTTGCTGTAGATATTTCACTCTTTCAAGGGCATTCATCACTGTTGTGTGATCCCGACCACCAAAAGCCTTTCCGATATCTACAAGCGATTTATCTAAAAATTTCTTAATTAAATACATCGCAATCTGTCGAGGGACGACAATTTGTTTGGCCCTTGTTGATGATTTTAAGTCCTGAGTTCTGACTTTATAATGATCGGCCACTCGTTTTATTATTTCTTCAGCACCGATCGTTGATTGCGTTTCATGACTATTTAAAATTCGCTTTACCAAGTCATAGTCGATTTGCAATCCTTGAAGCTCAGAAAACATTTTAACTTTCTTTAGATTGCCCTCTAGCTCCCTAATAGACCGTTTGGATATTCGTGCTATATAGGTCGCTACTTCATCAGATAGCCGAACTCCAAATCGTTCTGCTTTGTATCTTAATATGGCAATACGGGTTTCTAAATCAGGCATCGTAATGTCAGCAATTAAGCCACGCTCAAGCCGCGTCCTATTTCGATCCTCTAGATCAATAATATCTTTAGGCATGCGGTCGGAAGCCAAAATAATCTGCTTTTTTCGATCTATAAAGGTGTTTATGGTGTGGAAAAACTCCTCTTGGACGGCTTCTCCTTTGCCAATAAATTGGACATCATCGACCAGTAATATGTCTGAATTATCACGGTATTTCTGCCGAAATTTATCCATTTTATGGTGTCGAATGGATGAAATACATTCATTCATAAAGTTTTCGGCTGATATATAGATGATTCTAAGCTGCGGATAGCTCTCTCGAATGTAGTTTCCAGCAGCATGTAAAAGGTGGGTTTTACCCATCCCGACAGGTCCATAAATATAAAGTGGATTGTAGTCTTCGCCACCGGGGTTTTTAGCCACATTATAAGTGGCCGCATGGGCAAACTCAGAGTTTTTTCCAACCACAAATGTAGAAAAGGTCAAATTTATATTAAGCGGATCAGAATTTAACGGCTTGTCGCTAAACGAGTTTTTTAAATTTTTAGTACTGACTTGTGAATGATTAAAAATGGCCTCCTCTAAAGCTTGTGGACTTTCAGGTGGCGGCGGAGCTTTATTACCAGTCACAAAAAACTCAACCTCAAATTGAGAATTGTAAATATCTGATATTTCGGAATAAATTTTGTCTTGTAGGTTTTCAATTACAAAGTATTGGTGAAAGGCGTTAGGCACTCCCAGAACAATTTTTGGTCTTTCATCGGAACCTGAAGTATTCAAGTATTCGATTGGATCTAACCAAGTATCTAGTAGTTTATTATTTAAGTTTCGCCCTTTCATATTGGACTTAACTTGATCCCAAAAATGAGAATCTAT
>JAYTTH010000455.1:0-3686 GCA_043745515.1 Pseudobdellovibrionaceae bacterium
CGCTGGTCACCAAAGATTTTAAATGTTCATCCAGCTTTTGGTTTGTTAAATTATTTAGATTCATCGGTTCACCTCATTTGCGATGAGGCAATCCTAACACAGGTTTTAAAAACGGAATTTACATGCTTTTTGATTTAATACACTTCGTTTTAGATCAATCACTTATTCCGCTTTTATCGCCCATACTGCTTTGAGGATCAAAGCAGTATTCATTCTTATTCCGCTGACGAGGTTAAAAAAAATAACTTAGCTATCAGGCTTCAGAGAGCATGATTTCACTGTCAAATGAAATTTCAAAAAATTGATTTTTAGAATCTCGTCATTGCGTAGAAAAACAGGTGGTACTTCAAAAAGCACATGAGTTTTGCTCAATAGTGGTGCCAAAAGCCATGGCTAGTTATACACCTGACAATTTAGGAAATTTAAAGAACCATTGGGATTTTTCGATTGAACTGATAAATTTTGGGTATTTGCTAAATCAAACTCTTCACCACTGATAGCTTCAGACGGCCCTTTTATATAAAGTCCAATTTTATTAGGAATAGAACCAATGTTCACTATCAACGCCGAAATTTTTTCGGTAGGTTTAGATTCAACTTTTTGAATTCCCGGATTTAAATCAACTCTGAAGCTTGTAGTGGCGCCACCTGAAGCCATTGTACACAATAAGGTAAGCTTTGGGCTTGGAGAAGCGGGTTGAGCCGTTGAAAGTTAAGAAATAAATTTCATACAAACTCCTTATAAAAATTCAATTTAAAATTTTTTAGGTAGCAAAACTAAGTCTAACTAATAGTTTTTAATAGACTATAGGAAAAAAGTGACATTTTATGCATGAAGTGTGGCCAGGAGCCCCAAATTACGCCCCTCTTTCTTTTATTTGTTGGGATTGGAAAACAAACTAGAACGACCCAAGTATAAAATCAATTTCACCTATTAGGGTTTCGAGTTCTAACGACAATGCCGAGGCACCATTTAGTTTGGTTTCCAATTTTGATAAGACTAACGAATTTCCAGAAAGGTTTACAGATTTCAATTTTAACAGCCTCAAGAATAACCTATATTTTGCAATTTCGATTTTTTGGCTTTCTCGCGACGCCGCCAATTGCCTTCTCTCATTTTGCAAATTTAGTTTGTTGTTTTTGTAGTCTATCTCCCTATTCAAAATCACCGAATTTTGGCGGGTCATATTCTTTATCCCATTTGTTATCGAGTCGAGCGAAACATCATAAAATCCCTCTTCCTTGAGTCTTTCAAGTATATGGGAAGTGGATGAATTTGATTCGACCCTATCTAGTTTGTGACCGAGCTCTAATAGTCGTATTCTGACAGAGCCAGGGGCGGGCTCGTCGGCAGGATCCACAAATAGGCTTAGCAAACCGTATCGACCCGATTTATTTGCCAAATCGATTGCGTCCGCATCAATAGAAATCGGCCACTTGCGTTCTCGGTGAACAGTTTCATTTGCTAGCCAGAGGATCTCACTAAGCGGAAACCCTTTTGCCACTATTTTTTCAATCGTTTCAAAATATCCAAGCGCTTTTTTAAGCGCAGCTGGCTGAAGGGCTTCCGACTGTGCTGAGTTAAATCGGGTTATAAGGACTAGCAAAGCCTCGGTCGAATTCATAGCTTTTAAACCATTTGCTGATTTGACAACAGATGAACTTGAAAAAAACCGACTGAGTGCAATCATCAAATGAAGCTGTTTTTGAATAATTTTAAGCGAACGACTTTTTCCTGATAAATACTCAGACTCACTTAATATTTGCTGAATAGCTCCTGCGAAAGTACTATTTTCCATAATTTCGGTATGGATCGAAACCAAAGCATCGTTAGACAATAGTTTATATCTTTCGTTGAATGTTGTTAAAACTGAACTCACTTTATATTGCCGAGCCAACACGGCTTTGAGCAACAGTTCGTTTTTTTGCCGTTGAATAGGATCAAAATTAGGGACTTCGGCTTCCTCCATCCCGACAACCCGAGCATTGATATCTTCGTAGGTTGTTGTTAGATTTTTCCCAACTTCAAACGTTACTATATTCAATACGCCTTTTGCTAAATACTCTTCAATATTTGAAACGTTTGATGGAACTATAACAATTTCGGGTTCAGAGGTCTTATGAGTAGCCTGATTTTTAGTCGAATAAGATCCCAAACGATTGAAAAACAAAACGGCGTGCCCAAGAGATTGCAGGTAGAGAAATCCTTGATCAAAATATTTCTCTTCAAGTTTTATGTCAACATTCCCTTCCGCATAGGATTGTTCAATTTCGGCTTCCATCTGCTCGAGCAAAGCTTTGTGTTCGCTCGAAGAAAATTTAGATCCATCCGGATGCTTCCGTGCTGCCGGCGTTTTTCGTAAAACATAAACTTCGTTTTTATACAATTCGCTTCCAAACATTCTATTAGTCATTGTTGAGGCAAATGTATCCCCTTTTTTAATCGAGTTTGAGTAGAATCGACCGCAGCCCAGGGTCTTTCGGGCTGAATGGGCAAAACTACCCATAAAAAAAATAATTGAAATTAAATAGCTCAGAGTTCGAAGTAAAATACTCATAGTTCTTGAATTCTCCGCGCGATCGATGAAACCCTAAAGACCAGCGTTGCCATAATCATGCCTCAGTAGAATCCTCGGTATCGCAAACGATCAAATTTATTGAATTCTTTTTAGTCAGCCCTTTCCTACTGCAAACATTTTTGACAGTTTACTGCGATAGTTTACATGACAAAATATTATCAAAAAGCTGTTGAAAAATATTGTTCAAAGGGCTTCAGGGGATCTCAGAATCACCCAAATGAGAGCCTTCTCGAAGTTTAAAAAATTGTAATAAAATCGACTTTTTTGTTGTCATTTTTAAAATCCTATTCTGCGATCGCCGCTTTCAATTTGCCGGGATTCCTGCGAAAATTAGCTATGAGCTGGGGGCCTTTCCTATTTTTTGGATCTATTAAAAAACAAAATCTGTATTCTATGTTTTTAGTTTTTTTAGCGCCCCTTTTAATCGTTCTATTTCAAAACTGCTCTGGTCAGTTCAGTCTTAATAAATTAAATAACGAATCTGACTACAGTGGCCTAAATCAATCCTCTGACGACGTCGATATTCCGATTGACCCTAACGCTCCCCTTTCTGTTTACGCTCGTAATCTTGAGGTCACGCAGGGGAATAATTTTGAAGTCACATTTCAGTTAAACAAGCCCCACACCGAGTCCATTTCCCTTGCTTTAGAAACCCAATCTGATTCTGCCCAGGCCAACGTCGACTTTGTGCCGGCTACTAATTTGACTGGTACATTAACTATACCCGCTGGCGAAACCTCAGCCCGGTTCACTATCGAGTCTATTATTCCCCACTATAACACTGAAGATTCGAGATTTTTTCTAAGTATTAAATCGAGTTCGGAAGGCTATATAGTTCAGCAAAGGAGCCGGATACTTATTTTTGCTCTCTTTCAGCAGGCCACTGGATTTAAATCTCTTTTTGATTTAGAAGATCGACTTTGCAGTATAGATTCCCAAGGTGTTTTGAGCTGCCTTGGTTGTATCCCAAAACCATTAGGTGTTGCCGAAAGTTTTCCCGGCTGCGATATAAACTCGGCTTTAAAGATTGTTCCCAATTTGCCTCCAATTAAAGATTTAACGTCACGATGTTTTTTAACTAAAGATGAACGGGTTTTATGTTCTGGAA
>JAYTTH010000456.1:0-13829 GCA_043745515.1 Pseudobdellovibrionaceae bacterium
TGGTTTTGCCACTACTTTTACTACTTAATCCACTAACCTTAGTCAACCGTATAGGCATATGAAGCCAATATACTATTAAACTGTAAATCGCCCCAGCTACTTCTTCTTTCCGGACTTAATAAAACCGGCGAAGTCTTCTAACGTATGTTCTATAAGCTCGGCGAGCGTTATATTGCCTTGTTTTGCCTCTGCAACTAAAAGCTTCTTTAAATTCTCATCGATGCGAATTGATACCGGTACGCGCTTAACTGACTTTGGCATTTCTACGGCTCTTCTAAATTTCATTTCAGCCTCCGTATCGATACTGTACACGGAATGTTTACGTATTGAATTCAATTACATAATGTGTCATAGTTAATTTATGGAGGCATCGTGGTTGGAATTTACATAAGAGTTTCGACGTTAAACCAGTCTTCGGGGCTATCTAGTCAGCAAAACGCTATATTAGGTTACTGCGCTATTAAAAACATAGTGGACTATGGTATCTACTCGGATGAGGGGTTTTCAGGTGGGAAGGTTAGTCGGCCAGGTCTTGATAAATTAATGGCTGACGTTAAATCAGGTCATATCACGCAAGTAATTGTCTACAGTTTCTCGCGGTTTGCCCGCTCCCTTCGGCACCTACTTTCGGCATTAGATATATTTCGGGAACTTCAAATTGATTTTATTAGCGTCACAGAGAACCTTGATACGTCCACTCCATTGGGACGGACAATCTTTCAAATTATTGGCTCAATCGCTGAATTAGAAAAGTCCCTAATAAAAGAGCGAGTCCTAAATGGTTTGGAAAATGCCCGTAAAAACGGAAAGAAACTTGGCCGGCAAAAAACCCGGAATTCAGAGTTAATACGCGAGCTAGCTGAACAGGAGTATTCCTATCGAAAAATAGCGAAATTAGCACGCTGTTCGCGAACTACGGTAATGAGAGAGTTAAAATCAACTGTCACAAATACCCTAAGCGATAATAATGAGGACCAAAGTGGTCTGGCCACTAGACTGTAGATTGTGTGACGCCTCAAACGCGAACGTGAATGAGACAAATGTCTGCGCGGCTTGAGGACACTGGCGGACACGTGACCCGTTATGTGCAGAATCACGAAAGTGAACTTAAATACACGATAGTAATTAAAGCTGCACAGCTTAACGAAGTTAGCCGTAAACTTACACAGATGAGCAAAAAGATGAGCGTTCAAATAAACAAAGTCCTAAAGCAATTGATGGGAGTCAAAGGCATCAACGCGAAAGAACTAGCTAAGCTTAGCGCTATTCCGCAGTCGACTTTAAGTAGTTATTTATCAGGGGTTAAGGCTTCTTATGAGCCAAATCATTTATATAACCTATCAACTGTTTTTGATGTTTCAATTGAATTTTTATTATTTGGTAAAGAGCGCGACGCCGGCGCAATCTTAAACGGTTTGACGACGGAACAAATTTTCACAGGTTTTCTAAAAGTTAAAATTGAACGTGTAATTCCAGACAACGGCAACAAAGGAGACAGTCATGGTTAAATCATTATTTATTGCTATTTTTGTAGTTATGGGCGCACTCGCCCAACAAGATGATATGCCGGTGGAGCCGCAAATCCCCACGAGTCAGAAGAAATTTTTAGTAAGTGCGGCGCTGACTACCAGTACTAAAATCAAATTTACAGATGCGACCGTAAAGCTGAGTGGTCAAAACTACGGTGGATTTGGTGTTGAGTATACAATGAATAATTCGTACCTGTTGAATGTGGGTTTTGTTGAAACTACGCAGAAGCAGTTTGGATATGGTGTTTCTTTGTTTTATTTTCCTGGCATTGAAGCTTCTTCTTACTCGGTTACTTACCAAGGGCAAACTGCAAACTATACTTCTGAAGGAGGCAGTAAGATATCTGGAATTGGACTTGAAGGTACCGGTAACTTCAAATTAGAAAAATTCCTATTTCTCTTTGGTGTAAACTATGTGAGTTATAATTATTCACCTGCGTCCGGAGCTTCAGCTAAATTCACTATTCAATCTAATATCGGGTTTGTCCTCGGGGCAAGCCTAATGCCCAACGAAAAATTCTCAATTGACCTTAATTTAAAGGCATATGGAATGAAACTGCGAACAACCCAGTCAAACGGCGATATCCTTGATACAAACTCAGGTTACATGAATATGACTACATTGGGTGCCACATACTATTTTCAGTAGTTAAATTTTAGAATGCCAATGTGAACAGCAGTTTTTTATATTGAACCCCTTTTATATTGATATACCTGTCTCCCTGAGCAAGTGTTATGCCTACAAAAAAATTTATGGAACTATTGATGTTGTCGGCAATAATAAGGCCTATACCCCCCCCTAAAGAAATTTTTTAGTGTCTGATGTTTGGTCAGTCATGAAATATTTTTCTATCATGGGGAAGGTTTATTTATTTTTTATCAAATTTTCAGCTCATTGTGGTAAAGCTTAACCTCGAAATTAAACATAGGGAGTTTTATGAAAAAATTTGTAATTGCAATATTGACGATGAGTTCAATGCAGGTGCTTGCAGCTGATAAAAAAATGGTATGTGCTGTAATGTTGGACGGAACTACAGTGCTAACTAAATCAATCGAATTAACGGACGAAAAATACAGAGTTGCGTTGGGAACAATAAATGACCTGTCGATGTCTGTTAGCATGGACCCAACATCAAGTATTGTAACTTTAAGTATGGTTGAAATGCCAAGCTTGAAATATTACGGAGGACATGGTTCGTTTGGGCTTAATGGGGAAGGAGTAGCCGTGGCGACTTCAGTTAATGGGAAAAAAACAATCATGGCTTGCTCGGCTATTAAATAGTATTTCGTTTTTAGTAATTGTTGCCCATTGGGATTGCAAGGGCCTTTTCAGAGGTCCTTTATTTGAAAGACAAGTTCTTATTCATTCACTCGTTCGCCTTAAGATACTTTCAGTTAGCAATTGCCTTGAGTAAAGAACTAAGGCCGTCACGATGAGGTTAAACTCGCTCTTGACCTCAACAAGTAAGTTAGATGTAGAAGTTAGGGTTTTAGGTAACATTTTAGTATTTATGAAACCTTTTTCAGCCTATCCAAACCATCCAGAATAAATACCCGAATTAGCACTTGATAAGGAATTCCCTGCTTCTGGGCCATCTTCTTCAATTCCAGAATAGTAAGCTCATCCAAGGCCACGCTAGTCGGCTTCTTTGGTGAATCTTTGTACCGTTTCATTGCCGCTAATATTTTCTTTGAATCCAATTCAAATTCGCCCTCATATTCTTTCGTTGATTTTACGTAAGATTTCTTCATATTGTCTCCGTTCTTTTTTGTGAGCAGGTCTAGCGCTTATTACCCGAACTCGGCCTTCTCGCAAAACGAAGGCTACCTGTAACAATCTGCCACTAATGGTAGGTCCAACTATTCCCAGCCTCTGCTCATAGCTGACTGGATATAATTGAATACCCAAGGGAAGTGCCATTCCTGAGCGAAACACGGCTTCAACCTCATCGGTATTTATATTGTGCTTAACAAGGTTTTTGGTGTGATTGCCCTTGTCCCATTCAAATTCAAAATAAGAAGTTTCAAGTATCCAATAAAGCAGCCAATCGACAAATTCCCATTGAGCCATATAACACTATACAGCCACTATTATTATAGTGTCAAACTGATTAGTTTGTGGGGAAATGTGGGGAACATTAGTATTCCTCGGTAGACCTTAGTGTCCTTTGATGTCCGTTAGCGTGGCCTATGTTGTTTTTGAGGCGAAATTGCCTAGTTATTTTAAGCACTTACTTTCGCTATTCGAAACCGTGTACCCCTACCAATTCCAACGACTTGCGAACCAGGAATGGCCAAGTTGTTAGAATTCACCGATTCCGAAGTAGCTGACGCTTCTTCGGATTTTTTTTGCCTTTTTTCTGCTAAATCAACGACGTTATTTTCAAAAACCTTTGCCGCTGTTAGTTCCTCGGGAGTGACGTCTTTATTCAGATCGTGCTTCAAGCGGAATTGAATCTTAAGCCCCTTCGGGCCGACGAGAACGAAGTAAACCAGATCCTTCAGCAAAGACTTCTTCATTACGGCTGATGCCTTTATCCAGCCTTTACGGAATGACCCAAGGCGATCTTTCAGGTCACTGATGGCGTCATCAAATTCGACCCTACAAGACTTAATTCACCCGTTTGTGAGCAGTTTTGAAATAATACTACTGTTATAATAGAAGTAAAAGATATGGCAATCAAAGCACTAAGCTTTTTCATGGTTTCTCTTAGATATTATTCTAACATTTTTTTGATCAGTGGTTAAAAACTTAATCAATTTTGTTTCAACCTGAATCAACCGTTTTTTTAAAGGTCTCGAAAAAAAGAGATCTAGCTTTTAGGTAGATCTCTTTGGGAAAAAAACTTTAAAAACTGTCTACTTGCGGTGGTCGCCAGATTTCCCAGGCGCATTCGTCGAGCTACCTGGATTGGCAGTATTGCCTGCGCTAGGAGCTGATGCTCTTCCGTCATTAGCTGAAGATGCTCCGCCACCCGCCGAACTATCTCCGTGACCAGCCGACGTATTGCCACCATTTTCTAAATTTTTTCGTCTTTGGTCTGAAACCCACTTACCCATTTCCTTTTTTTGGTCCTTAGGCAAATCTTTGAGTTTCTTCGCTTCCGCGGAAACAATCATACCAAAATTAGCCTTCTTTTCTTTTTTTACATGTTGTTTTTTTAAATTTTCCTTTTTTTCTTTGCCGTCAGAATCTGAGGTTGTGCCAGAATCGGCCGGAGGCGCTTGAATATCAGAAACTTGCTGATCAAATTTGCTTTGATCGTCGCTTGTAGCGGGCACTAAATCCTCCGCCAAACTTACTCGACTAAAAAACAATAACGTTAATGCAACACCAAATACTAAATTTTTCATGTGTGCTCCTTTCATAAAGCAACGCTCCCATATTTTAGAGCGAATTTAAATTTTAGAACCTGTTCTCTTATTAATTGATCGTTAACGTCCAAAAGACGTATAAAGATTTTCTTTTCGCCAATTGTTTCCGAGGTAACTACAAATGGCAGTTTACCTCGACCGGTTCCTGAAACTTGTACAGGCAATTTTAATTGACGCTGAGAACGCACTTCAGGTTTCGAGGACACAAAATGAACATCATCGGGTAGTCGCACTTCCGCTCTGGCCACGCGACTCAAATCATTTTGATCAAAATCCACGTGAATAACATAGCTTTGTTGAATCCGTCCGTCCTGCTCTAACTGCTTAGACAAATTAACGTTATACCACCCCATAAAGATCACCGCGCTTAACATGCTCGCAGACAATAACTGCCAATGTACTACTTTCTTTTTCATCTGCTTTGACTCTAATGTCCGCGCTAAAACACTACTCATTAAAAAAGGTGTCGGCTCTATATTAATGTTCGCTAACTTAGAAAACAGGTTTTTAAAATGAGCTTCTTGGTGTTCTGTTAGTTCATTCTCGTTTTTGGCCATAATTATTACCTTTCATATTTAAGACGGATGGCTGGACACATTCGTTTCAACTTATTTGAATTTTTTTATGAATGCCAATTTGAGACGGTGTAATCTCGAGCGCACGGCATCCTCGGTGATATCCAATGCTTCTGATGCCTCTTTATAAGACATTCCTTCCATCTCAACAAAAAGAAGCAGAAATCGATCGTCTTTTTCAAACTGAGACAAAATTTGTTGGACCTGAAGGACAGTCTCCATATCTGAGTCGGAAAACAGTTTAGGCTCAACCTCTATATCTTTTCTAGATCTTTTATGATCGATGAAAAGATTTTTAGCGATCTGATACAGCCACGATTGTAATGCTAGTGGATTCTGTAGACTCTCCATACTTTTGAACGCCTTGATAAAAACATCCTGACAGAGGTCTTCGGCAAGCTCTCTGTTGTGGCCCAATAAAATGCAAAATTTGAATAATTTCGATTGCGTTAACTCTATGATTTGAGCCTGTGCATATTGATCGCCTTTTTTAGCCCGTTCGATAATATTGAATAATTGTTTGTTAAGGTTTGAATCCACCATTAGAAAACTTCCCATGCAAATCCTAACGATATCACCGTTAGGGTATAATTTTTATCCATAATTTGAGCGGCACCCAAAGTCGACGAATTTGATGTATATTCGCCAAGCCCGTAAATTGAAAATTTAGGAAAAAGGTAGTACGTCAATTTAATGAATCCTGATATTTCCTGGTCCTCTCTTTTTTGCAGACCAGGTAGTTCTATATTTTTGTACTCACGCCGAAGGTAATTAACCCCAAACAGTGCGAGCGTTTTATCTGTCGCTTTCCACAATAACCTTACTCCGGGACCGAAGACGCTGTTAACTATTGGCAAACGCGAGCCATCCGAATAAGTAATGTCACTGGTACCATCTGCTCCAAAAAGGCAAAAAATTTGAAGGTACATTTGTTCGCTCCAAAAGCCGAAATAAGGCTTAATAGAATAGCTAGTTCCATTTAAATAAGAATAGTCCACGCTGGATGGCTGCAAGGAGTTCAAATCAATATCTATTCCGCTTTCTCTGGAATCACTAGTATAAAGAATTTGCGCTAGGGCCCCTAGTTTTCGACTGACTATAATATTGTTCCAGCTTTGTGTTTGGACATAGGAACTAACTGATGTTTCCAAAAATGAGCTTCGATATGCAAGTGATCCTTGGACCGTTTGACTGAGTGTTTTTAGTCCAGTAGCTTTTGTGGGTTCTTCATAATTTAGCGTGTATCCAATTTTACCAAAAAAAGCCTGCTCTTGATTAAAGCTGTATCCGAAACCAATGAACGATCTATTTATTGGACTAGATACAGGGGTCAAACTTTTACCGTCTAGATAAGCGTTACTAGTGTTACCAGACGAAAGATCTAGGCTGAGCCAATATGGATATACATTGGCTTCTTTTTTTCTAGATCGCAGCATCAGTTCTTGATTAATATGTCGTTGTTCCTGGGATAAAAACGAGTTTTTGGAAAGATTTAAAAAAATCTGTTCGCTTTCAGTATATTTATTTTGTTTCAAAAGTGATAAACCTAGCAGCGTAAGACCATCTAAAGACAGAGATTCCTGATCGACCGACTTCAACAGCATTTCGCCAGAATTAAATTCATTTTTTTGGTAATTTTTTAGCGCTTCAATTTCCGAATTCGAGATATCCTCGAGTCTATTTTTTTCGCTGATAGCTTCCGAGTAAATGCCGCCCGTGGAACTTTGATTTAGTATCCAATCTAATTCTTTGTTAGCTTGTTCGTGTAAGCCCAACATTTTTAAAGCCTTAGATTTATTTAAACGAGCAGCGGCGACAAACAAATAGTTAAGTGAAACGACCTTTTCAAATTGTTTAATAGACAGCGAATAGTTTTTCAGCATAAAGCTGGTATTGCCTAGATTGAACCAATACAGTGATCTTTTAGGGTTTTGCTTTACAAGTTGTTCAAGCAGAACGCTACTTTCTGCGTATTTTTTATTCTGGTATAATTCTATACTTTTAGTAAATATTGTCCCCTCAGAATCTTGGGATTTTGAAGTTTCTGAAAAAGTAACAATCAATATAAATAATAATGATTTAGTGAAGCTTGGCATGGTCCTCGTTTGGTCTCTCTTTCGGTCACAAAAATGTTTTTTAGTAGTCGGGTTTTTAAGGGTCAAGAGTCCAACTAGACTATGGTAGGCAAATATTTTAGGCATTAGCAAAATGGCATTCTAAAATTTCCCTAAAGGGGAATTGCTTGTGAATATTTCGAAAACTTTTACACGGACAGTATTTAAAACAACAAGAGCAAGGCCATTATGGTCATATACGAAAACTTAGCAGTGTGCTTTTTGAAATAAAATTTAACAACGGTAACCGTATCTACTGCACTGAAACATACGTCGAAGGAATAATTGTAGTTCTGATTTTAGGAGGTAATAAAAATGGAAAAGACAAAAATATCAAAAGGGCGCAAAAAATCGCTGAAAAAATCCACTCTGGTTAACGGCGTGGAGCTGACGGCTCATGATCCAGCTACTATTTTTAAAAATCACAAAAAAATTAAAGCGGCGTTAGCCGAGGCTTTAATTGATGGTGACAAAGAAGCTTTTATTGAAATTTTATCTGGTTTTGTAAAGGCACATAATATTCTTGAAGTATGCAAAAGAGTTGGCCTGAGCCGCACTGTCGTGTACGAGGCGATCGGAGAAGAGGCAAATCCTTTGCAAAATAATGATTTCTTTTAAAAATGCGGCATAGAACAGTATTTAACAAATACTCTATACTGACCAGGTGCGCTCAGGTTATTTAGGACAATTTGTAATACTTTTAATAAGTTCATACAGATATGTATTTTCCACTTTGGAATAACTTTCTACAATTTGTGTGTGACGATTATAACGGATAGAAACTCCATCAGATGTATTAATATAAAATGCTGACGTCGGAAAGAAATCCTTTTGACATCGATTCGGAAATATTTCGTCAAATTTCAAATGACCAAAATTATGCTTTAGCAAAAAATCTATTTTAGATTCTTTAGAATCTATATCTGGAACAAGCGTAATCCCCTTTACTTTTTGGGTTTCAGTATCGAAAGTTATCGTTCCAAGTTGATTACCAGCAGGTTCACTATCATAAATCCATAGTTCATCTTTTTTGGATTCGCGAATTTCAGAAGCTTTACCAATTTTCTTATCAACACTTGATTTATCGTCCCCCAGGATTATATCTTCAAGTTTTTTTGAAGGCAAAACAACCGAAGTGTCCCTGGTGGTTGTAGATTGGCAACCCAAAACTACTAAACCTAAAAGTAGTTTGAAAAAGAGTTTACTTTTCCTCATATTCACATTCCTTCTTGTATTTAAAATTAATAGAATATTTTGTAGAAAACCATTGATAGGCTTTGATATTTTTTGATTTTAAAAAATCGGTATCTTTCAAGAAAAAGACAAAATTTTCAGCAAAATCTTCTTCGGGTGAATCTTTAGCTCTTTCACTAACAAAATCTCCGTTTCTAGAAGAATCACCAGCTAAGGACTGTTTCCATCCCATTTTATTTTTGAAAGACAGTCTTTCAGATTCGCTTAAATTGAGATAGCTAACATGTCCAATTTCGTGAAGAAGCACATCTTCCATAGACCAAAATGGATTGTTAAAGGCCCGGTCGTATACAGCTATGGTTTTGCCGTTTGATGAGGTTGTTGCGGGATTACTCACAACTACTGACTTTAGCATTCTGTAGAATCCATCTAGCGGAATTTTTTTCAACTCTTCAGGCAATCTTGATAAAATACTATTGGTTTTTTCGAGTTCAGGTTGGGACCATTCAGATGTTTTTTCACTTTCAATGTCCCATTTTTGAGGCTTACCAGACTTTAGTTTATTTTTCCAAAAACTGTCAATCTCACATTTGGGGGCTTTTTTACATAACTCTTCACACTTATTGGGGCAGTGGAATGTATTGAAATCTATTGGTAAGCCTGCGCAGCTTACAACGCAATCTTTGCCATTAGATTTTAATTTTGATTTTTGGAACCAATTTACACAATCTGGGTCAAGGTTGGCGGTTGCTATTTTTGCAAACAAAAAGATAAATGTAAGCAGCTTGAACATCTTATCTATGCTGCATTACCTTAAAGAACCGTGTCAAGGGCGTTGATTTTTTAATCGTAAAAATTAAAAATATTTTCCTATTTTAATAGTGTTAATTCTAATGAGCAGGGAATTTAAACTTTTTAATAGCGTCTCCAACAGTCGAACGACGAACATTCATGAGCGTGTCATCCTGACGTTGCGTAAGCCAGTTAACCCAATACAATCGGGCAATCTTTTTCAAATCGGTCTCATTTTCTTCCACTGATCCTCATAAACACGTCCTATCCTTAACTCGGTTGGTTCGACTACGTTTTCCTCACGCCTACCAATTTTCTCCAAAGGCGAACCTCCGGTCCGACAAGCTGTTCGAACCAGCGTCACACCCATACAAAATCATTCATAGAATTTTTTACATATTGGTTTTTTTGGCGGTTTAGATGGGATAATTTTTAACGTAGGATATTTCTTTCGGTTACTTACTAGGACATTCGAAAAGTTAATAACCGTGTTCAAACGTTGAGATAGCGCAACTTCTACACGTCTAGGGTCAGGCTGATAATATTCGCCTACGTACAAGTTAACTGGGATATGATTTTGCAGGGCCGCTTCCACGACTTTACCTGTGATTTCGCCACCTTCAAACACTATGAGTTTGCCACCGGTGTCCTGCAAGTATTGCAATTGTATATCGTCACCATTCGAAGATAGGGGACGCCAATCTTTTGGATCCGTTGATACAAAATGAACCCAATCTGATGGTGCTAAATTCCTAGATACTGAAGCATTCCGACTGACAATAGAAGCCGTTTTTACATTTTTGAATCCAAGATCTTTCGCGATATCTGGTATCCAATCGCTGACTAAACCAATTCCATCATGCGTGCCAGCTCCGACGTAAACGACGTTATCGCCGTTTTCTTTCATAATCTGAACCAAGGCCTCGCGTACTTTTTCAGGATATTTATAACTTAGTCCGACGTAACCGTTAAGAAGAAACGTTTTCATGCCTTTCGATTTATTTACCAACTGCTGAAAAGACAGAATTTCTGTGCCCTTTTGGGTTACAGTTTTTGAGTATTCTTGAAAAAGATAGTCTCGAGTTGAGGTCTGATAGTTAGGCGCTATGGCAATTGGTTGCTTTTCGTAAAGTCGTCCTAAAAAATCGTCCCCATTCCAAGACAAAGGCCGGTTGTGAAGAAAATCAAATTGCTGGGTTATTTTTTTTGACGAACTGCTTACAGGGATTAAAATAGGCTTTATGCTGTGGCTCACGGCAAGGTCCAATTCCGCTTTTGCTGATTGTGCGGAAGAAAAAAGGAAAAAGTGTGCTTTGCTTTTATTTGCAAACTCTAGGGTGGGATTCAACTTTCCGTTGTCACTTCGGGCAATAACAGCACCGAGCTTGAAAGTCCCTATTAACGATTGTGCTCTTTCTTCGGATAACAGAGCCAACGTCGAAAACCCCCGCAGCTCGGAAGCGCTTTGAATAATGGCATCGAGACCTGTATTAGTTCCACCGTGGACAATGGATATTTTGTCGGGGTTTAATCCATCAAAAGCGCGCTCTATCATAGATTTAATTCGATTTTTCTCTGCATCGGAAAGGGATTCCCATTTTATAGATTCTGAAATATAAAAAATAATAGGAGTTTTTTCGGCACCGAACTTAGTGGAATAATCGGATATATTAATCAGAGACGATCCATTTGAAATTAAGTTGTCTTCAATATTGCGGCTTGTTGAAAGTCGTTTTTTTTCCAGATCCATAATTATATCTCGAAAGCCGTGTGCCTGTGGCCGATCAAATGTAAGGCGTAAATCACCATTTGGCAGAGTTTCTTTTTTTCCATCATTTAGAAGTTGATTCCAAAATGAATTTACAGACCTGCTACTATTTAAAGTCGCAAAAAAAGTAGGAGAAACTTCTGGAGTCTGTCGCGCTTTATTTACATCGATAAGTAAAACTGATTCTAAACCGGCCTTACGAATAACTTTAATTAAGTCATTTGCTTTAGGGTCTTCTGCCTTAAGGGCAATTAGATAGTCTTTTGAATTTAAATGAATTAAAAACTCACTATGCAAAGTATTCAGATTTAAGTAATTTCCGGACTCAATTTCGATTATGCGCCTTTGTCCTCGGATTTGTGTGGCAGAACCACCGATCTTGCTAATCCCAAAAAACTCTTGGGTGACGGGAACCATTACTTCAATATGGCCTCGTTCATCTTTTACCGGAATATTTAACAAAACATTTATTTTTCTTTCATCACGCGTAAAGTTTATAATATTGGGTTGCCGTGACGGATCTATATTTGTTGAATCAATATGGTATTTTTTGAATAAATCAAAAGCAAGAGCGAAAGCGCGTTCAGAATTGATCAGTGGAACTGAATCACCAGGTCTCAAAAGGCGGTCCTTCTGCAATGTTGAATTAAAGTCTGCAGGAAGGCCCGTATCATCTTTCAAAAGACGATCAATTTCAGTTTTATCAATTTTGATACCGAGTTTTTCAAAAAGAACTTTAGCTGCATTGGCTATATATTCATAAGTTCTAAATTCAGGTTCAACGATATTACTGAACCTGTCGGCCGGCATATCATAAAAATCATGAGCTAACTTTCGATAAACATAGGCCAGAGTAGTGGCGCCAGATTCCATGAGATATACAACTTTTCTACCTTTATCAATTCGCTCAAACGGAGTGCGCACACCTGCTTTGCGCAATATGGCCTCTTGAATTAGTTCAGGCAATGCGGCTAACGCATCTTCATGCAGAACTTCGAAAAATAGAATTTTAATTAGACGCTTTTGGTTTTTAGTTTCTCGATCATCATTGGGGTTGATAGAGGTTAACGGAATAATTACATCTTTTACAAACTGATCCGAGTGTTTGGCCATTTCACCAATTGAAAAACCATGTTTTTTAGCGGCTTTTTCAAAAAACAAAAACATTCTACGAGAGTGATTGATGTCATGAATATAAAACTCAAAAGGAGTTTGATAGTAACCATCGACGTAGGCAATTTCAGTATTGATTCCGGCGAATCCAATTGGAACACCCCGGGTTTTAAGTAAATCCGTAGCACCTAAAAATGCCGTAGTTGGAAACAGAATATGTCGAGGCGCTTCTGCTTTAAGGTAGTGAAGGTAGTACTCATAACGACCGCTGTGATACAAAACTGGACTGCGTGCGGGATCAATAGAACGGTGGTATACGTCATAACACTCCATAGCACGTTCGATAGCTTCGATAGTTTTCATGTAAGGCAATCCGGCCACTCTAACTTTTTCGAGTTCGTCGATGGCTTTGGCTCGAAAATTTCTTACTAAATCACTTTTAAGTGAAAATGCTATAAGATCAGGTTCAGTGCTTAATCTTAAAATTAGTAAATTAACTGTCGATTCAAAATCCGTAAACGATGCATTTAGACCTTCGTGGGTTAGTAGCTGATTATATTTCTCGTAGGTCTCAAGAGGGTTTTGAACAATCGTTTTGGCCACTTTCTGTTGAATTATGAGCAATTTTTTCTCTAGGTCTAAATCGACTATTTTTTCAATAAGTCGAGTTTCAGGTTTTTTTTCGACAAAGTTAATAAAATCGAGTGCCTTTTCGAGGCCTTTTAAAACAGGAAGTTGCGGGTATTTCCCTGGAAACAAATCTTTATGGGGATAGTCTGTTGCTTCTTTTTCAAAATCGAAACTGGAATGAGTCAGTTGATTTATGGTTTGTGTCCAAAGTGCGCGGAAAGCTAAATCATTTTTTGATCGAGCTTTATAAGCTTTGCTTTCACTAATAAATCTCAATGCGTCTTCAAGCAGAGCACCTAACTCGGGAGTGGATGCATTTGGGAATTCGTAACGGTGAGGGTATTTCGATTCGATATCTTGAAGAGTTGAACTTAAAGTTTCAGCCAATGAGTCTGAGGTATTGATAAATGCGGACGAGGTACTGGAAATAAAAAATAACAGTAATAAAAATTGTTTCCATTTTATAGATTGCCCTGACATCGAGAATTGCCTTTCCAAGAATTATTTTCTACCTAGCAACTACACGAGCAATAAATATGCCTATAAAGACAAAAAAAAGGTGGCCGCCAGAGAATTTAGTGGTTATGTATATCGATGGGCAATAAACGTCACTAGACTGTCCAAAAACTATACCGGATAAACGCTCTTTCTTTAATTTGTGGGGATGCGGGTTCATTTGGATTTGAGCTCATACATCCATTTGAGTGCAAATCGGGAGTTTAAGTAGCCCACTTTCTGC
>JAYTTH010000457.1:0-3674 GCA_043745515.1 Pseudobdellovibrionaceae bacterium
TTTCGCCACTATCTAATTTTATCATCGTAGGCATTCTACTGAGCAGTCTGTTTTTATTTACTTGGTATTTGTTTAGCCACCAGGATTCGTTTGAAATAAAACTCGCTTCTGAAGATTTTCCAGGTAGCTCCCAGGAACCCTTTTTTAAACGTCGACTCACACGATCCTATCTATTTTTAAGTTTGGGTATCGGTCTTTTTTATGCGATTCAGGAATATTTGTGGCGTTCGAATCTTCAAGATTTAATCACGGACAAATCAGAATACCTTAACTACACAAATTTTTATGTTATTGGATCCAACATCTTGGGCGTTGTCAGTGGCTGGTTTGCCGCTCAGGCCACCAAGAAAACGCGAATTTCGCCAGAAAGGGTAATTGAATACTTTTTGTTGAGTAGTGCCTTTGGTTTATTAATTTATTCCTTCACACAGTCCACGATGGGAGCCGTTGTTTTAGGCATCATTTGCTCTGGAACGTTTCGCAGTTTCTTTGTCGCCGCCAATACGAACTTGATGTCCTGCCTAGATGCTCAATCCCGGACGGCATTCAGAAAATTATCACAGCTCACGATGTTCATAGCGCCCCTGTTTCCTGTTTTTGGTCTGTCATTTTTGATGCATTCGATAGCCCCGCAATCTAAAATTATGGCCCTGTCATTGGCCCTAAGCTGCCTGCTAGTTGCTTGTCTTTATTTTCTGAAAAACTATATTCATCACTTAACTAATTTGATGTACCTGTTTTTACACAGCCATGATCGAGTTCGTCGAGTCAACGGCGCGATGCTGCTAAGCTTTATTCGGCCAAAAGGTTATGATCAATGGTTTAAAGAAATATTGGCCCAAAAACCCAAGACGCTACTTATTAAAACCATCATCGAATCACTGGCATTTCAACCGACAAAGAAATCTATTCGTTTGATAACCTCACAGTTTTCAAATCCTAAAGAAGAAATTAAATTTGCGGTTTGCGATGCTTTGAATAGAATTAACAAGCCACAGTCGATTTCATTTTTAATTGGGATTGCACTCAGTAAATCTGAATCATTTCGAGTTCGCCAAAAAGCGGTTAAACTTCTGTACCGCCGAATGAAGGTTCATTTGATTTCTGTTTTCCTAAATCGCTTGGAATCAGCAAGAACGGATGAACGCCGCGTGATCATTGAAGGACTTAGTGAAATTCAAAATTCAGATCTATTCCATACGTTTCTAGGAAACTTAGATGAAACAAGGCCAGACATCGTTAAATTTGCACTGATTGGTTTATACAAGTCGTCAGCAAATCGCTTGGTGTTTACAGAAAAGATAAACGAATTGATTCGAGAGCCCGAAAGTCCACTTTTTGGTATAGCTTGTTTCGTTTTGGGTGAAGTTCGCGATGACCGCTGGCTCGCAACTGTCCGAGTGACTAAAGTCAAAAATAAATCCAATATTATTTTTCAGACCTGGTATATCTATCGCCTCGAAGCTTCACTTAAAAAAGAACAATTCGTTATGATTAAAAATGTTATCAAAGATCAAAGCTTTCAAAAAGAACTTATTAATTTATTTGTTTATTTCAATCCTCGCGACCGAGTAAAAATATTGTACAGCCTAGCCGTTCACGCTCGTCAATTAGACTGGGGAATATCTGAAATGATTCAGGTCCTTAAAGACTTCGACTACGATTTTCATGAAGAAGTTTTATTTCTTCAAAATCTAAAACAACGTCAAACCGATCGAAATCTGCTGAAACCGACTGGTTAATAAAAAAATTTAAGGCGTATTTTTTCCCATCAAAACATATATTTTGTGCAGTTTTCCATCATCTAGCAGAGGGAATCCAACCGTAGGATCAACCGAGACACCGTCAACAGTGAGCGATATCACCTGTCTGGAAGCTGCGTTTGGCTTTTCAACCGTAATATCATACGTGCACGATTTATGTTGATAGCGAACGCTAAAACCGGGCCACTTTTTTGGAATGGTCGGCTGTATGCGCAGTGTGTTTCCATCGCTAAATTTGAGGCCCAAAATGGTTTCAAGGTTATTGCGCAGCAACCAGCCAGGCGCACCACTATACCATGTCCAGCCAGCTTCACCCCTTTTGTGAGCTCCAGAAATATCGGCTGGGACCGAATTTGGCTCACCTCCATACTGAGGAAAGCCGATGTGTGCGGTGGGATGCATACTCATTTGCATTTCAAAACCAAGGTCTTCATATTTAGTGAGAAGGGCAGCGAGGGCTGCCCACTGACTGCCGTGCGTATATTGAGCCCAATTTTCGCGTGAACCAAATGGATACGCCTGCAATGAGCCGCCCCAAACTTCATTTTCTAATTTACGATCGAATAGTAAAATCATGCGATCTTTTTTCTTGTACAAGGTTTTAATAGCATGGTCCAATGCGGCTTTAGCACGTTCAGGATCCACGGCACCCGACATCACGGCCCAACCGGCTACAATCGCATCGTTAAAATCCAGCACTTCGCCATTGTCGGCAAAACCGCGAACGTAATATTTTCCATTCCAAGCATGCTCTTCGATATGAGCGCTTAGCTTTGCCGCTTCTTTTAAGTAGCGTTCGGCCGTGGTACCGTCACCCTGTCCCTGAGCTATCTTAGAATATTTATTTAGGATATCGTACAGGAAAAACGCTGTCCATACACTTTCGCCTTTGCCCAGATGACCGACGCGATCCAAGCCATCATTCCAGTCGCCTTTGCCTATCAGGGGCAATCCATGTTTTCCCATACGTTCATTCAAAACGAGATCAATCGCAAGTTTAGCATGGTGATAGACGTTTACTTTAATATCACTTATTTCCATTGGCTCTGCGAAATCCAATTCACCTGGACGCAGATCACGACTTGGAACCGAAAATGGCGTCATTTCTTTAAGTATGTCTTTGTCCCCGGTGACATCAATGTAATGACTTAGCGACAATGGCAACCACAATAAATTATCGCTAATTGTGGAACGTTGACCATAGTTAGTTCGCGCCTTGCCATCTAGATTTATATCTTTGTGCCACCAGTGTTGCACATCGCCCTTCTCAAATTGATGCCGCGTGGATTCTATTATGTGATTGCGCGCCAAATCCCAAAACTTGGCATGACCCGTATTCACTAAATTCATTGCGGTTTGCAACTGATCGCGAAATCCAAACGCTCCGCCCGATTGATAAAATCCTGACCTACCCATCATATGGGCCACATACGCTTGATACAATAGCCAGGTATTAGACATCGTGTTGAACGATTCGTCCGGAGTCTTCACTTGCAAGCCGTTCATCCAAGAATCAATATGCTTCAGATGTTGGACACGCTCGCCTTCAACATGGGCAACGTTTTTATATTGGTCTAAATACTCACGAGATTTTCCTGCGTTTTCGCCTAAACCCAAAACAAATGAAATCTGTTTCGATTCACCGCGCGCTAGGTTCAAATCTGTAGTCAAGCCGTGAAAAGGATCGTCTTTTGTGCCGTTAAGATTATTTCGTCTCACTTTAGAACCACCAATAACGGAATGAAAACCCACGGAATCAGGCGACATTGCCCTAGGAGATTGCGCAAAATAGGCACCTCGTTTTTCATCAAACGTCACGACTGTTTCTTTTTCGGTCAGTGGATCTTGATTTCCCATAGCCCACTTCATAAAACTCGCTAGTTCCAAATCGACATCAGCGCCCGATTTGTT
>JAYTTH010000458.1:0-13785 GCA_043745515.1 Pseudobdellovibrionaceae bacterium
CCCATGGCCGCTTTTAGCACATTGCTCGGAATTGCTTCAAATGAAAAGCCGCTAACTATGTGTAACTTGGTCGAACCTTAGCCAACCGTATAGGCATAAACGACGAAATATTCCATAAAAATTGGAACCAGACGTACCAAGTTTTTTATAGGAATCAAATTTAATATCGCGACAATAAGATTCTAAAGACACCTTTTTGTTGATCGTGTTTTCTTTGTAATATAAATTTTTCCCTAAAAATCCTGGTTCTTCTTTTTCTAGAACAATATAGGTTTTAAAAACAAAACAGTTCAATTTAATTTTTTCATCTTCCAGAATTTCGCTGTCTTCAAGTGTTTGAGAGTTTTTAAAAAGTGGACGATCAAAATCGGCAAACGCGTTGGGAACGGCAAAAAATAAAATAAATACAAAGTAGGTTTTCATCTGTACTAATACTGACTCTTTTTTGAATGTTTTTCTAGTCTTTTTTCCTTTGGGCGATTTTTGGAATCTACAAAAACTACATGCGGCTTGTGTTTGCCAGCCTTTTCAATTGGAAGCGTGGTATAAGCAACTATTATTACCAAGTCACCTTTTTGAACGAGGCGTGCGGCCGCTCCATTCAAGCAAACCTGGCCTTTTTTTCCTTCAATAACATAAGTAGTAAACCGATTTCCATTGTTGCAGTTTAAAATATCTACTTTTTCATGGATAAACATTCCCGCTTCTTCAATCAAGCCTGGATCAAGCGAGATAGACCCCTCATAAGTTAAGTCAGCTTCTGTTACAGTCGCACGGTGAATTTTACATCGCATAAGTTCTATAGTCATGACGTCCTCACAGTTCTTTAGTGTTCATCGATAGGGAAAGCAGTAAGCCTTTTAAAACTAAATCGGGAATAATCCGCGAGAAAACCTTTTCTTTTTCAAACAAATGGGAAAAGCCTCCCGTGCCAATAATAACAGACGGATCATCCGTGAAACATTCGGCCTGCAATCGCTGGCTGATTTCTTTCATTTGTCCTAAATGTCCATAATACAGTCCCGATTGAATGCTTTCCACCGTCGAGCGTCCTAAGGCTTCGTTGCGTTCTTCAATTTCAACGGCTGGAAGTTTAGCCGTGCGACTTTCTAACGACTCCATACTAATTTTTAGTCCGGCAATAATAGTTCCACCTAAATATTCTTTATCCTTTGAAACAGCGCAGAACGTGGTCGCTGTTCCAAGGTCTATAATAATCAGATTCTGATCAGGATAAAGATGGCTAGAGGCGATAGAATTAGCTATCCGGTCGGCACCCACTTCAAGAGGGTTTCTGTATTTAATTTTAAGGCCAGTTTTAACACCCGCTTGTAGAACAAAAGGGGCGATATCAAAGTACTTTTTGCACGCACCACGAATGGAATACAAAACATCGGGAACTACAGTGCATATTGCGATTTGTTTCACAAGCTCAGGACTGAAACCATTTTCCCGAATGGCAGCTCTGAGAAAAATTCCCACTTCGTCTGACGATGAGCTTGTTTTTGAATTTTTTCGAAATGAAGCGACCATTCGGCCATCCATATTAAAAAGACCGGCATAAATTTGAGTATTTCCAACATCCAGAGCTAATATCATTTTGCCTCCGCAAGAATCAAATTTGCTAGTTGATTAATCAATTGATCTTTGGAATCCAAGGATTTGGCTGGATTTCCATTTTTTGCGAAAAGAGAAAATCGGTGATCGCCTTTTGTACGATCGATTTGGCTAATATCATTTTGAACTACAAAGTTAACGTTGCTATTCTCAAAGACCTTTTTTACAGCACTCTGCACGCCTTTGATACCGGCATGTGAGGTCAATTTGAAACCAACGATGTTTATTTTTTTATTCATACTGTAGGAAGCAAGCTTTGAAATAATTTTGAAGTTTGGTTTTAAAACGAGTTTTATCGGTTTTTCGGATGAAATTTTCTTTGCTGATGTTTTTGGCTTTAAGCCTTCTATTTTGTCTAAACTGAAATCGCTAACGGCCGCAGCGTGAACTACAAAGTCAAAGTGTTTTTCAGACAAAGCGCTTTTTAAAATTGAATGAAGGTCCTTAAATGAAGTAAAAGCAATGACCTCAATACCATCGGGAATTGTTAAGTTCGTTGAATTATTAATGACCAAAGTTATTGAAAGTCCCAAATCAAATAATCGCGATGCAATTAAAATGGCCGTTTCCCCAGTACTTGAATTGGTAAGCGATCTAACATCATCAATAGGCTCAGTAGTTCCGCCGCCTGTAATCAAAACACGAGATCTTTCAAAATGGGTTCGCTGCGAAATAGCCGGTTTATCAGCGGTCCCAATTGACGTTAACAGTCTGTTAATTTCGACTAACATGATTTCGGGTTCTAAAAGTTTACCATAGCCGATTTCTCCGCAAGCAAGTATTCCCGATCCTGCTTCTAATATAGACACACCAATTGATTTCAAATGATTTACCGAGCGCTGTGTTTGGGGGTGTTCGTACATTTTAGTGTTCATGGCCGGCGCCACAATAAAAGGTTTTTTAAAATCGTGGGCTAAGTACAACGTTGAAGCTAAATCGTCAGCAATTCCACTGGCCATTTTATTTATAAAACTGGCGGTAGCCGGTGCAACTAAAACAGCATCAGCGTCACGTATTAGATGAATATGCGACATCACGTTATCAGAGTCATATAAGTCTACATGTGCCTTTTTACCGATCAATCCTTCAATGGTTGACAGCCCAATGAATCTCAAAGCCGAGCGGGTTAGAACACATTCAACATCATATCCTTTTTGGACGAGTCTCGACAATACTGTTACGGCTTTATATACGGCAATCGATCCCGTAAACACAAAAAGTAGTTTAAATTTTTTATTTTCTTTCGACATTGTCAATCAACCTGACCTCTCCGGCCCCGTTAGCCGCGGGTAAAAAGGCAGCCACATAGCGCCGAGCACCGATATCTACTAAGTAATCAATTTTAAAACCAGACTCTTCTAGCTCTGCACGCGCCGCAGAGGCCGTGCTTGAATTGGAAATGGATTTGTAAATAAGCGATGCTTTTTTTAAATTTTCAGCAGACAGCCTAGCGTTTCGAGAGCTTAAAGCAAGGCCGTCCGGGTTGCGTAACGTAGGGCAACCGATAATTTCAGTGGGCAAAAACAATGCTTTGACCATTTTTTTGACAAGTTCTAATTGTTGAAAATCTTTTTCACCCATATAGACGCGATTGGGGCTAATAATATTTATTAACTTCAATACCACTGTCAAAACCCCCTGAAAATGGCCAGCCCGTGAAGCCCCGCAAAGAAGTCGACTAAAGTCATTTTCATTGACAGAAAAAGAGTAGTTATCGGGATAAATTTCATGGTAGCTGGGATAAAAAACGACGTCAGTGCCTGCGTCGCCGGCTAGTTTTAAATCGGCATCCCAGGTGCGAGGGTATTTCTCGAGGTCATCTACTCTATTAAATTGGGTTGGATTAACAAAAATACTAAGCACGGTATGATCATTGTCCTGATTGCTTTTTTGAAGCAGGCTTAAATGTCCCTCATGAAGGGCGCCCATTGTTGGCACAAAGCCTACGGCCTTTGCCTCGAGCGATTTTCGCCAGATATGCATTTCAGAAGCTGTTTTTAACACTATTGGCTTTTTAGAAATCATTCGTAACTTTCCTTTTGAGTTGGAAAGGCTTTGTTTACGACTTCCTTGTGAAAATCATTGAAAATGCTTTTGAACGCTTCATTTGCATTAAAATATTTTTTCAAAAACTTTGGTTTAAATCCAGCGTTGAATCCGAGCAGGTCTTGCAGTACCAACACTTGTCCATCGACATCGGGGCCAGCGCCAATTCCAATTACGGGAATTTTTACTTCGCTTGCTATTTTTTGGGCAAGACCCGATGGGACGCATTCCAATACCAAAGAAAAACAACCGGCGTCTTCCAAGCGTTTGGCATGATCAAAAATCAAATTCTGCGATTCTTTTTCCTTTCCTTGAACTTTGTGTCCACCTAGGGTGTGGACAGACTGGGGGGTAAGTCCCAAATGTCCCATTACAGGAACTCCGGACTGAACAACATGCGATATAAGCTCGAGATTGCCAAGTGCGCCTTCCAATTTTAAAGCCTCAGAGCCGGCCTTCATCAATGCTTCAATATTGTTCATATTTTCCGTCAGTGATTTTCGGTAAGATAAAAATGGCAAATCGCCAATAATAAATTTTCCGGGCGCGCCGCGACTGACGGCAGCTACATGATAAGCCATCAAAGGTGTGTCGATCATAACTGTTGAGGAAAACCCATGCATCACCATAGCTGCCGAATCACCTACCAAAATGCAATCTAGCTCTGATTCATTTATAATTTGCGCAAACGAAAAGTCGTAACACGTCACCATTGATATTTTTTGGCGAGCGGTTTTTTTATCAATAAAAGTATGGGCGTTAAGTTTCATAATTTAATTCCTTTCGCTTTTACAAACGATTCGTAAACTGGTAGAAATTGGTTCTCATTCAATGAATTTAAATTCTTTTTAACTGTCTCTATATCATTTCGAGCGAGGGGTCCTGTTAAAGCGTGTCCGCCTTGGTCTTTAAAATTCTTTAAAACTCGATCCAGATAAAAAAATAAAGCGTCGTCCGGTATCGCAAGGGTCTGAAACTGGCTTAGCACTTCAGTCCAAAGAATAATTGGAAAGTTTCCGGCCATTACGCAGAGGGCATGGTAAAACTGTTTTTTGTCACAAGAAAGGTGACTCCATGGATTTTTAGAACCTGGAATTAAATCGTTTAAAGAAACACAAGCCTGGGGTTCAGATTGGCTCGGCGGGGATACGGTCATATGAATGCGATCGAATTCAGTTTGCGCCATTGTTGATTTGCTAAAAGTCATAAGTGGATGAACAGAATAGATATATTTCGAAAAATGGGCCCCAGAAAAATGAACCCAAGTTTTATCTGATGAATCCTGATCCAGGCAAAGTTCATAAACGTCTTCGATAGCACTGTCGCTTACAGCAAGCCAAATATGGGTAGCCTGTTTAAGAGATTTAGCTGGTTGAAATGGCTGGTTTTGCCCTCTAAATACCGAGGTATAGGATAGATTATTTGAATCTAAGTGGACCTTCAATTGGGCGGCCATGCGACCATTCCCGACGAGCCCAATATGAATATTTGAAGCCGTACTTTTCATATCTTTTTTAAAACCTAGGTACCTGTTCTGTTAATTCAGAATCAAGTCCTTTGCTAGAGGGTATCATAATCTGTTTCAAAAAGTCAAATTAGGCGTATTTTATTGGCATTACGTTAAAATTCAAATAGGTTTGGTCCCTATGAGCAAGTTTACCTGGATCTACATTTTAAGTGCCGCGACTGTTATTATTGGTGGAGTATTTTTTGCGGTCACCTATGGACTGACTCCACAACCAATTCCCAAAATTTCGTGGAGTCATTTTGTGTCCCCTGCCGATTACGGTTCAAATATTTATAAACGTATGCGACTAGAAGTGCAGAGCCATAACTTACTATTTCTAGGTGTATTGCCAGAACGTGAAAACCACTATTATGCTTGGAAAGGATTTTTAGATTCTTTAGAGCCGGAATTTAAATTTGAACATCTGATTGTAGAAACCTCGTTGCCACATAAAAATTTGTTGCCATTTACTGAAGAAATAAATCTTATTGAAAATCAACAAACAGTAATTAGGTCAATCAAAGACATTATTAATTCTAAAAAGAAAGTGGTGATTGTTGTACCGACTACTTTTATTTCCTATCTTGTTCGCGACAATTTTTATTCGCTATTAAATCACTCAATATACGAATCTGAACAAGGACTGAAATTTGATGTCGACTGGTTAACGTTTTCACTATCGAGCTTTCCACTCGTCCGTGAAGACGAACGTAAAATGGAAATTCCTTGTGACACCGATGTAAAAGATGCGAACGGGACGGGGGCTTTGGGATGTATGATCATTACAAAAGCACGATCATTTTATCGAAACAAGCGTGTTGACGGAAAAATTCCAGGAACTTTAGACCAAATAGGGACAAAGGAATATTTAGGCCTGATTAATTAATTGAAACTTAGTTTGAAATCCCTTGTTGATGGGATTAGTCTTTAAGTCAGAAATCGAGGTGATTCCAATGTCCATTTTTTTTGGCTTATTGCTATATTTTATCGCACGTTGTATAATATCCGGATTTTTCACAATTGATCAAAACGAACGTGGAGTGAAAACCATTTTTGGCCGAGCCCAAAGATTGCCTGGGCAAACAACGTCAGGCGCACCGGTTTCTGAATTTCTAAATGACGAAGAAAAAGCTCGCTATAATTTTCCACTCATAGAATCAATCGGTCCCGGTCTACATTTTAAGTTTCCTTGGGAAAAAGTCGTAAAGATTTCAATTGCGACTGAAACAATGAATATGGCCTATGATCCTGAAAGCGCCTCGGCAAATAACAACGGAACTTTGCTTGAAGCGGTCACCAAAGATCAGCTGAATATTGGCTTAACAGGCCAAATTCGCTATCGAGTATCCGAGCAAAATCTTTATGCCTATGTTTTTGGAATCAAAAACCCGATTGTTCATGTTATGGGGTATTTCGTATCCATACTAAGGGAACGGATTGCCAATTTTGGCGCTGAAAATAAACAGGTTCAGGTTTCCGGTGAAGTAAATATTGCCGAAGCTGTGTCCATCAATGATCTAAGAAAAAACTTGAAGGATTTAAATGATATTATGGTTCGCGAATGCGTAACTTCCAACGCCCGATACGGTATTATAATGGATGCATCCTTGATAACCGGGATAGAGCCTCCTCATGAAGTCGAATCTGCATTGGCGGCTATTAATACAGCCCACAACAATGTGTCCTCTGAAATAAGTTTGGCGAAATCGCTTGCGGATCAGACTATTGTTCAATCCCGTCGCGCTGTTGAAATTGAAACTCTAAAAACGCAGGCAGAAGTCGAGCCCCTCATTGCCATGTCAAATCAATTAAGAGAACTGAAACGAAGTGGGCCAGATGTGCTAAAAAACTTTGTCAGAAACGCCCGTCTCAATATGTTGAAAAAAGCTGATAAAATTATTTACCCTACGGAGTAATTTATGGAAATTGCAATTGGATTTATGGCCGCACTGATTTTTGAGCTTGTTTCCCTTAAGCTCTTAAGGCTATTTCTTTTCTACACAACAGTTCAAGAATCCACCTGTCAGGTTTATACTTTGTTTGGAAAAGTGGTGGCCATCGTGGATGAACCAGGTTTGCATTTTTTATGGCCTCGATTGAACTGGAAAGCACTCATAATAAATTTTGCGGGTCGTGTTTACACCTTGGATTTGAGGATGGATCAAATCTATCTTAGAAGCCAGCCCGTGAATTCAGAAGAAGGCGCTCCAATGGGTGTTGGGGTTTGGTACGAAATGTTTATCAGCAATCCACTGTCCTATTTGTTTAAAAATACGGATCCTAAAGGTTCACTTTCTGCCAATGTGAGTAACGCCACAGTGCGAACGCTTAGTAATTTGCCATTGGTGAAACTATTAGCAGATCGACACGAGCTAAGTCAGGACGTTCGCGAAGAAGTGACTCAGAAATCTCAAGAATGGGGATACAAACTTGGATCCGTGTATATAAGAAAAGTTCATTTTCGAGACACTAATATGATCCGCGAAATTGAAGGAAAAGTAGTCAATCGATTGCGGCAAGTCACTGGCGCCATCAAACAAGACGGTGAAAACCAAGTGAACATCATTACAAATTCAGCCCAGCGAACGGCTTCAGTAGAGTTTGCTAAAGCGTCGGCCATAAGACCGCAAATTTTAGGTCAGGTTCTGCAAGACATTTCTAAAGACAAAGACGTCGCCGATGCGTTATTTGCATCTCTAGAATTTGAAAAAATGACTGAAAACCCTGGGGAATTGATATTGATGCCAAAGTCAGCGCGACTTTTGCCTGAGCTTTTGTCGGCTCAAAAAATAGAATAGATTAAAAACAATCCCAAATTCGGTCGGTGTAAAACTCGCAGTAGTCTAAAATAAATTGATGAAAGGCAAATAATTCGTTTTCATTATTTATTTGCGTTTCAAGAAGCAGCTGTTGATCTTGAAACAATTCATTGACGGTCAGTCGGCCCTGCGAAAACAAATTTTCTGTATCGGTATAAAGCGCATTTAATCGTTTCAGATTCTCTGAACTTTGATTGAGTTGAAAAACTAGTTTAGATAGTTGCACTTCGCGAGCCTGGATCTTCAAATCCCAATCGCGAACGGTCCTGGCTTTTTCAGTTTGCCAATATTGGAAATCACGATAGGCATTTAAATTCGCTAGACTTCGCGAATAGCTATCCCAAAGTGGCCAGGTAAAAGTCAAATTGACATCCCATTCTTGAGACCTCAAGTCGTCTTGGCGATTTTCAAAAGCGTGGCCTGAAAGATCTAATTGTGGCAAATAATTGCGTCGACTGGATTCCAACTGCTGCTCAAAAGCTTCCGATTTCAAAGTCAATATTTTAAGATCCGTAAAATCCGTCTGATTTTTGAATTTCTTGGCTTTGACAGTCGCTGCTGAAAAAGGCCATTCTCGTTTGAAATCGGATAATTGAAGTTTAGCGACGTCGAGCTCACTATCGAGCAGATCCCGCTCGGTAGCGCTTCGTTGCGAGCCCAGATTATTTAGATCAATTTCAACTTTGTCGACTTGCTGCCTTGGTAAATTTCCTCGCTCAAAACGCTGTTGAGCTACACGCAAGCTTTTACGTTTCAAACTTTCAATTTGTTTATAGAGAGCCAGTTTTCGCTGAAGGAGCGTGTTTTTAAAAATAGTTAGCAAGTACTTGTTTTCAATCTGAATCTTTTTAACGTTATGATCCAGTTTATCTATTTCAAACATCGATTTTTGGCTCAAATAGCTAAAATGACTTTTCCCGAATTGAAATAAATTTACATTTGCTGTCAGGCCGTATTGCTGACTGTTCAATTTAGGATTCAATTTGGTCAAACTAGTTGTATGGAATAAATCAAGTTTAGGAATCAAATAAAGTGATGCTTGAGATATTTGCTGATCCGAAATTTCAAGCTTGATATCGTTATAAATAAAATCCGGGTCCTTAGGTAGCAAGCTATCCAGCTTTGCCCGCCATTGATCCTTGTTTAATTCTTTAATTTCACTGAACCCAAACGCTGGCATTAGAAAGCTTAAAAATAGATAGGATAAAAAACATTTCATATTTGTTTCTCTTTCCATTCATAGTAGTAACATTGAAGAGTCGGAACAAAATAGAGTGTAAATAGCATCGAAACCCAAAGACCTCCAGACACGCTGATACCAAGAGGCTGCAATATTTTTCCACCGGCGCCAAAGCCCAATGCGATCGGCAACATGCCTATAACGGTGGTCATTGAAGTCATTAAGATTGGGCGCAATCGAATTCGAGCGGCACTAATCGCTGATTCTTTCGCGGACATCCCCTGGGATTTAAGTTGCTTGATGAAATCGACCAGAATGATAGAGTTTGCGACGGAAATTCCGTTGAGCAAAATAACCCCGAGTGTGGAATTTAGCGACAACTCACTTCTAAAAACCGTAAGAGACAACAATGTTCCCATAATTCCAAATGGTATAGCTAGTAAAATCAAAAGCGCATCAATCCAGTTTCCAAAAAGAAGTACCATAAGCAAAAATATAAGAGCGATAGAAATAAGTACTGCGGCGAGCAACTGATTTATAGAATCGGTAATTTCTTTCTCAGAATCTTGCAGTTCAATTTTTACATTGGATTCATCCTTGTGTTTTTCCTTAAACTTTTCCAAAAATTCCTTAGCGGATTTGACTATACGATCTTTATCTTTGGGATCGTTAAGGCGCCCTTTGATCTGAACGATGTCTTTGCCGTCCGAGCGAAAAAATCCTTTTGGATCATCTACGAATTCAAAAGTACCTACGGCCGCCATGGGCACTACTCGCTGTTCTTGATAATAAGGCATGGCTTTTAGGTCTTGCAAACTTTGAGTGTACTTTTTAGGGAACTGCACGTTTACAGATATTGATTTGTCTGTTTTGTCATCTTTTACATTAGTCAAAAACCGAGATCGACTAGAAAGATAGATATACGATGAAATCGACCGGGGATCATATTGAGGGCGGTACGTCCGGACATTCAGCGCATAATTCTGGGTGACGTCAGGAAAAATTCGAGTTCTTGAAAAAAGCATTTGATCATTTAATTCTTGCAAAAATGTTTCAGCTATTTCAGCTCGTTTTTTATAGTCAGAACCAGTTATGTTTACAAGAAACGGCGCTGGATCAGGTATAGGTAATTCAGAGGGGTTCCAAGCATCAACGCCCACTTTCAAAGTGGGCGAATCTGGGTAAAGCTTTTCAATTTCTTTTTTTAAAAACTCTAGATCTCGTTTGCTTTTCAAGCGAATCATAACACTGCCCCAGCCGCGGCCCATTTCTGAAAATGTATAGTCGATATTTGCTGCGTATTTTTCGCGCAGCAAATTGTCGATGGCCGAGATTCCAGAATCATAGTCTTCAAGAGTCTGCCAATCTTTAGAATTGGCATTCAGAACTAACCACTCCGATTCTGGCTTGCCAATGAGTTCTTTTGGGAGGCGCGGGAGCAGTAGAGTAACAAACGAAATAAAAACCCCTAAAACGACGACAGAAATCCAAGCAACCAGTTTCTTATTTTGAATCAAATGATTCAAAGTCCGTTCGTAAAACTCTTCTAATCGATGCAACAATCCTTCTATTGGTGAATGGCTTTCAGCAGCGAACCAACTAGCAAAATGCAGGCGAACGGTTGGAACCAAAATCAGTGCAACAACAGCTGATAGGCCATGAGAAAAAAGCACTGTTTTTGCAAGGTCGCCAAGCAATGAATTGGTTAAACCAGTAGTGAAAACAATGGGAAAGAAAACAATCAGCGACGCAAGGGTCGCAACTAGAATGGGTTTGTAGACTTCAGAAACAGCCCCAACGATGACATCGAGTTTCGTTTTGGAGGGAAAGAGTTTTAGGTGCCGAAAAATATTTTCAATCACTACTACCGAGGCATCCACATTCATGCCGGCAGACAATGCCAATCCACCCAGCGAAATCAAATTCAGATTCATATCGAAAAGCTTCATTAATATGAGAGCCAGAATTATGCTTAAAGGTATTTCGACTGCAGCTGTTATAACGTTTTTTAACGAGCCGATGAATAGAAATAAAATCACCACTGCCAGCAACGCAGCCAAAGCAACTTCGAAAGCAACGTGCTGAACGCTAGAATTAATAAATTCTGCCGGATTAACTAAAAATTTAAATTTAATATCATCGGGCCAAAGTTTTTTATTTTTATTAACTATTGAAATCAGTTCTTCCGACATTTTTTTAACATTTGCACCTGGCTTTGGGCCCGCCCACATTATAAGAGACGATGATCCTGATGTTCTAAAGATATTTTCAGACGTTTCGCCGGCGCTCGTCCTGATGTCTGCAATATCTTTTAAGTAAACGATTTGTTTTTTATTTATATAAAAAGAGAAATTCTCTAAGTCAGATTTTGTTTTAATCCATCGATCGAAATAGATTTGAGTTTTACGATCTTGATATTCAATTCGGCCACCATTAAACTCTCGCATGGCATTTTTTAAAATTTCTTCCAGCTGATTTGGGTGCAATCCAAATGAAGAAAGTTTTTCAGGTAAAAACTCGAGTATAATTTCCTTTTTTTGAGGATTGTACAAATAGGCATTCTGAACTTCTTTGACGGCTAAAATTTCAGGCTCTAAAGTTGGTTGAATCAAATTGTATATTTCATCGGGTGATTTTCGCTCACTATAAAAAGCTAAAGCTACAAACGTGCGATTCTCTGACCATTTATCGACTCGATAGTTTTGACGCATCAGTTCTGGAAACGCAGCACTGGCACCCGACATGATTTCGCGCACTTTGCTTAAGGCAACATCGCCGCCCACGGACCAATCAAAATCGATTTCATAGGACACATCGCCAAAGGCATATTCTGCTGTCATTGAATTTATTTTTAAATCCAGCGCCTTTAGCTGGGATTCCAGACGGTATCCATAGTCCTGAAAAAAATCAGAAGGGGACATCGAGTAAAGCGGAATTCCCACTCGAACTGTCACTTTAGATGAGTTCGGAAAAAGTGAAATAGGCAGTTGGGTGCCAGAAAAAATACCAACTATAAAAAGAATAAAAAGGACAAGATAGACCCTTAAAGGATTCTGAAACAGAAATTTCATTAGTTGATAGCTTCCACTTTCATAACTTCGTCGCCATCTTTGATGTGTTTTGCGGTTTTAGAAATGAATTCTTCACCTTCTTTTAGGCCCGTTAAGATTTCAATTTGATCTTCGACGCGCTCGCCAGTAGTCACTTCAACAAAAGCGACTTTTCCGTCGGCAAATTTTCTAAGAAATGTTTTTGAACCTTTGCGTATTAGGTTTGATTCAGGGACAAGTATCATTTTTTTGATCGAAGAAACATATTCCACAGTCCCTTGTAGTCCAGAACTGATTGCTAGTTTCGGATCGACGAACGAAAATAGGGCAAGAGAGGTTAAAGAACTTGAATCCGGCGTTGGTGAAAGTCCGATTAGTTTCAATGGTGTTTTTGTAGTGCCAATGAATTCACCTGGGCTGCCAATTTTCAAAGAAGCAATGTCTTTGGCGGGGACTTGCACCTCGACAACCAAGGACTTGGGATCAGTTACGGTAAAAATGTGAGTTCCCTTTTCGACTTGTGACCCTTCAAAGAAACGCATATCTGTAATTCGACCTGCGATTGGTGATCGTATTGGCAAAGCCTTGAATTGATAAATGGGATCTGGGTTTTCGATGAAGCCAATGATTTCATTTTTAGCGACAGAGTACCCAAGTTGTTTTTTTAGTTTTGTTACGATCCCCGCATTTTCGGCAAGGATCAGAGACTGTTTTTGACTTCGTACAGTACCAGGGAAAACTAGTTTTCTCTGAATATCTCGTTTGATTATTTTTTCAGTGAAAACTTCTATTTTCTTCACTTTCAAATCCAATGCAGCCATTGCTTGAAGTGAAAAAAGAATGAGAATTAATTTTATCATTAATACCTATCGCTTGTATTTTTGGTCTAAGAATAGGTTTCTAGTCGATAAGCGCTTGAAAATCAGCACCCTAAATGGTGTTTGAAATTATTTCCAGGAAAAAGACGTCATCATTTGGTTACAGTCAGAGACTGTAGATTTAAACTTAGAAATTTCGTCAAGGCAGGTCAAAATCACCACTTTCTTGTTCCGATGAAGTACTAACTGACGAATTTGTTGGTTTTTTGCCCGGTGCACGAGGTCAATCAGCAAAGCATCGCCCCCACCCAATTGCATGTTTTTGGTTGTAAGGATCTCAAATCCATATTGAGGGTATTCGCGCATCCATTTCTTGGCATACACTTCGAGATTTTTGGCTTGTCCAAGATCGTCTTTGCGAACGGTCAATTGAGCCGTCTGATTATTAATTTGGCTATTGATTGGGGCAAATCGAAATGTTTGAAATATCGAAACTTTCTCGTCGGGAACAACAGTCCATTTTAAATTGGTAGTTTTAAGTCGAAACCCATAAGGCTCCAAAAATCGGCCTTCCGCAGGATCAGTCAGCAAGGATGTGCCAGAAACTGGGAATGGAGATGACCAAGACCTAAGCACGACAAAAGACAAAATAATAAGTATGTTCATAGCGTGATACATAAAACAATTATCGCCGTCTTACAATTTTTTTGCAAGGCTGGGTCGGATTTCTGGGGAGTACAGCTTTTTC
>JAYTTH010000459.1:0-3657 GCA_043745515.1 Pseudobdellovibrionaceae bacterium
TGTCATTTGATGCTGCGGGTTCTGATAGCGGCAAAATTGATGGTTTGAAAACCGTATTTTTCGATTATGACAAGGCTACTTTGTCGAGCGAATCAAAAAAAGTAATTCAAGGAAACGTGGATTGGATGAAAAAGAATGCCAACACAAAGGTTCAGATTGAAGGACATTGCGATAGTCGTGGTTCAATTGAATACAATGTAGCATTGGGCGAACGACGCGCCAACTCAGTAAAAGATTACATGCTAAGCTTAGGCCTTTCTTCCAATCGATTGGCGACAATCAGTTACGGAGAAGAAAAACCCCTGGTATCTGCTGAAAATGAGGGCGCTTGGAAAAAAAATAGACGAGCAAACTTTGTTCCATCGCCTTTGTAATAAAAGTAACTTTCACATCAGAAACGATCAAATCTAGATGATCAGAAAATGGCTCTTTGGTTTTTTTATAAGTGGTCTTGTAATGGGGTGCCAGACCGTGGAGCCCCCTCTTGAAGAATGGGTGCTGGCGCGAGCCGCAGTCGATGCAGCCAAAGCTGTTCAGGCAGCCAAATACTCGCCTGGGTATTGGCATCAAGCCGAAGAGTTCTACAAGCGAGCTAGGATTTTATATAAAGAAGAAAGTTTTGAAGACGCTAAAATAGAATTTGCGGCGGCCAGAAAGGCTGCGGAAAAGGCAGAAAATTCAGCGCGACTTAAGCGCCTTCAAAGTGGAGAAGTCATATGAAAATTAAATCAGCCATTAAAGTTTGTCTCATCGCCAGTTTATCAATCTCTGGCCTATTTGGCTGTTTGAAAACAAGAACAGATGTCAAAGAGACCGAAACTAAACAAGTAATGGCTCAACAAGTGACTACTTTGCAGAAAACTAATGCGGATACGAACAACCGTATTTCAGAATTGGAACAAGAAGTTCGTGAATTGACTGGAAAAATTGAAGTCCTTGAAAATAAGTTAGGCAAACAAAACCCTGAAAATGAAAAGACAATCAGGAGCGTAGCTGATTTAGTCGCAGATTCGAATAAGAAATTAACGGCTTACCAAGAAGAATTGGTAAAACAAGACACTGCAATTAAACAGCTGACTCAGGAATTAGAAAACTTAAAATCGGCTCAGTCTAAGGCGTCTGAAAAGCCTGTGGAAAAGAAAGATCCCCATCAGTTAGCAGACGAATATTTTAAAGCCTCCGACTGGAAAAAGGCCATCATACAGTACCAAAAGTATCGTGATGAAAGTCCAAAGGGTAAAAAAATGGCAGAAAGCACTTATAAAATTGCCTATTCATTCAGCGAATTAGGAATGAAAGACGAGGCAAAGACGTTTTACGAAGAAGTCATTTCGAAGTACCCCAAATCCTATGAAGCCATTAAAGCTAAAGCAAAAATTAAAGCGCTGAAAAAATAGGATTGTCGGTCGCGATTTGTCACTGCCCCAGACTGGTATATAAAAACGTGCCCAAATGAGACAGTTTTATGTGCAAATCAAATAGAATGTGGCACCGATTCTGCTTCCCTCTAGTTTAGAGGAGTTTATGATTTTCAAGGAATACAAACTAGAAATTATTATCGGATCAGGGTTGTCATTCATGTCAATGTACCTTTTCTACCAATTGATGACAATCAAGCCTAGGATTTTGAATTCAGGTGATAAAATGTCATTTGAAATGATTCGTCCTCACAAAGATGCGGTAAATGAGTTTAGCCTTGATGGCCGGGAAGTGGATTCTCGATTTGTAAACCCATTTGTTAAAAAGGATTTGGCAAAAAATGCCAACAAGAACGGAGCTAAACCATCTTTAGCGCCTATTAAAAATAAAATGGCCGATAAGAAAAAAGACAGCTCTAAAAAAGACGATCAGAAAAAAACCGGAATCAAGGTAAATGTGGTTTCTAGGGATCCGTCTCGGCCTTTAGGCAATGAAGACGATCGCAGCTATTATTACAATGCTCAGGCCAACGTAGCGACAACTAAATCTAATCCTGGAAATAAAAAAAATAAAACACCTGATAAAAAAGTCACCGAACAAGAGCTAAAAACAAAAAGTTTGGCAGAATTTGTAGATTTGTTGACTGATCCTAAGCCAGAGAGAATTGGACTTCTCGTAACAGCTATTGGCAATCACGAAGTAAACGATGGCGAATTGCACGACTTTATTGGTAAAATGCTTAAGTCTGATAAATCAAATGTGCAATCGGTAGGAATCTATTTGGCCTATTACCTTCCGACGGTAGGCTCATTTCAATTGGTTGCGACCAACCAAGACACTTTAAATCCCGAAGTGAAGGCGTATTCAGAGCAGTTCTTGACTTCCTTTACCCAACCTTCAAAACTACCAGTCTTAGCCCAGGCCTTACAATCTACCGATATCAAAGTAGTAGTTAAAGCTGGAGAGGTGATCATTTCTGGTTTGCAGAAAATTAAAAATGGTCAGACAATAGATTATGGGGCACGATCCAACCGAGGAAACAATGAAGTTAAGTCAGCAAGCGTTTTGGGTTATTTTTTACCAATCGCTGAAAGTCTTAAATCCAGTCAAAATCAAACGATCGCAGGTATCGGAAATGCCTTGTCGCAGCAGCTTTCTCAATTTAGCAATACTCCTTAAAATTATATTTCTGTCCCTGATAGTCGCTCGCCCAGGGTTTGCTTATTTAAAACTTCCAAATGGCCTCGATACAGAAAAAAGAAAATCAGTGATGAGGATGATTGGTTTTTCTGGCACTACCAAATACGTCGCCAATGGTTATCTTTTGGGAGGCTATGATGGAATCGAGTTTTCCACGCAGCTAGAATCGATTCCGTTTGCTACAATCAATAATTTAGGTTTAACAAATATAAATCAGCAAAATGAGGTTTTAACTCGGCTGGGGATCGCTAAGGGATTTTTTCATGATTTGGAAATTTCTTTTCAATTTATTCCTTTTTTCCTACAAACAGAAATGTCAGGATACAGTGGCTCGTTGAAGTACACCTTTTATGATGATGAACATTTACCAATCACGATAGATTATCTTTTGCATGGCGGCGGTATTAATTTCGCAAATTTATTGGGAGTTCAAAGCGTAGGAATGGATTTGATATTAAATTATTTTCAAAAATATTGGATCTTTTATGCCGGAATTGGACAGACTCGGATTATCGGAACTTTTATTGGCGGCAATAATGGACTAACTGAAGACAACATGACAGCAACCGAAGACCTTGCACAAAATCGAGTGTTCGCTGGATTGGCTTATGATTTTCAAACCTTTCAAATGGGAATTCAGGTCGAGCGATTTTATGAAGGTGTCGTGAATTTAAAAATCGGCAAACGGTATTAATTTTTCCACAAACGTCTCATTTTGAAATGAAATAATGTTTAATTAAACTTGCAGTGTAATTATTTCGAACATTAATGATTTTACCTCAGTATATTCGAATACTTCCTAGGATTTTTGCTAAGGAAGTGACCAGTTTATATGCGTTTTTGATTTCCCTAGCTCCCTCTATTCGACTTCGAACGGCGGCCAATTTGTAGGGGATATAGTTATGGGTCGGGGTTATAAGAGTTCAAAATTCTGGTTTAAAATGAAACTATATGCCTATACGGTTGACTAAGGTTAGTGGTTTGAGTAGTAAAAGTAGTGGCAAAACCAAAGTACCCAAAAACGCTGTTAGAGTTCGT
>JAYTTH010000460.1:0-3639 GCA_043745515.1 Pseudobdellovibrionaceae bacterium
GTTTCATAGTCGTCAGTATGAGTTCAAAAGAAAATTCAGTAAATAAAGATAAATTTTTTTTGCTTAAAGTCTGGTGCGGAGTCTACAATTACAGAATGATATTAAAAAAAAACACTCTGACCTTAGTCTTGATTCTTATTAATGTAACAGTAAGCGCCGGTGAAATTGGCAAGCGAATAGAAAAAGTGGTTTCACAAAGTAAAGTTCCTAAATCCGATCTAAGCATGATGATCAGTCTTTTAGAAGGACAAAAAAGCGAAACGATTTTTGAATTGAATTCTGCCGAAAAAAAAATTCCAGCTTCTATAACTAAAATTACCACAGCAGCTGCCACTTTGGATCAGTTTCCACCCGGGCATAAATTTAAAACTGCACTTGCTATCGATCCGGACAAAACTGACGGCGAAGGTACTTACAGTGGCGATCTTTACTTGAAGGGCGGTGGTGATCCCTCTTTTGTTTCGGAAAATATGTGGTTTTTAGTAAACCAGTTTGAGCGAAACCAGATAAAAAAAATTAAAGGTTCGATTGTTGTGGATGATTCGCTATTTGATTCAGTCCGAATTGATGAAAGTCGTCAGGAAAATCGTGTTGATCGTGCTTACGATGCACCAGTTGGAGCGATGTCTTTCAATTGGAATTCTGTCAATATTTTTGTGCGACCAGATCCTTCGGGAAAACGCCCCAAAGTGTATTTAGACCCTGATGTCGGCCTATTTACTATTGAAAACAAATCGTCGCAAAGCGACGGCGATAAATCGGAAATATTCGTCGAACGTAAAGGGACTCAAATTGTAGTAAGTGGATCCATCGGAAAAAAGAGCAAAGAATTTGTCGCTTATAAAAATGTTGAAGACCCCGCTGATTGGAGCGGCCGAAATTTGAAGCTTTTTTTAAAACAAAGAAATATCTTTGTTGAAGGCAGCGTAAAATCAGGATTGATGCCAAAGACTGCTAAAATTATTTCAGAATACGAAAGTAAGCCAATTGAAGGTATTTTGGCCGATATGAATAAATTTTCAAACAACTACGTGGCAGAAATGCTGACTAAAAATATCAGTTTAAACGGCGATGACAGTGGCGGTGTTGTGGGTAATTTGCAAAAAGGAATGGCAAAGATAAACGAATATTTAGCCCGCATTAAAATCGATAAAAATCAATATTACCTAGTAAATCCCTCTGGGTTGACCCGAGAAAATAAAATGAGTGCCAAGGCAATGACTCATTTATTAGAAACGATTCATAAAGATTTCAAAATTTTTCCTGAATTTTTGGTGTCGTTGCCGATATCTGGCGTGGACGGAACATTGAAAAAGAGAATGAAGAATGAAGCAGCGGAAAGATGGGTTCGGGCAAAAACAGGATATTTGACAAACGTCGTAAGTCTAGCCGGCTATGCTGGACGCGCCGATGGTCAGATATATCAGTTTGCTTTTATTTTTAATGGAGCTGCTGACGAGACCAGAATTCGAAACTTTTTTGATAAAATTATGAATACCTTGATAGAATAAAAGAATGAAATATTTTTTCGCAGTCTTTTGTATCTTTTTCGTTACAGTGTCATTTTCAATGGAAGATACCCCAGTTACCCACGAAGAAATAGCAGGGGCATCAAACCCCTTCGGGACGAGGGAGTGGAAGAATCCTGACTTTGAAGGGCAGGGGCCTTATATTGGGTATAGTAAAGGGGCTTTCAAAGTGCCCAAAGGACTCGAGTCTCGAGTAGAGTTTTGGAAGAAAATTTATACCGAGTACTCAACTAATCAAGGCGTAATTCACAACGCTGAAAACATTGGTGAAGTTTATAAAAAAGTAGATTTTGGAGATATCATTGCTTCAAACTTAACCAGACATCAGATTGAAAAAGAAAAACAAAAACGGGTAGATAGTTTAAAGAAAATTGTTTTACTAGAAAAACCAAATTTATCAATGTCCGATTTGCGATTTCAATTGGGCCAAAAGGATCGTATTGAAACGGCGATTTTTTTATCAGGTCGATATATTGAAGATTTTGAAGATATTTTTCGACAGAATCAATTACCCATACAATTGGTCCGATTGGTTTTTGTAGAAAGCTCCTTCAACGTTTTAGCTCGATCTAAGGTGGGCGCCAGTGGACTTTGGCAGATAATGCCTTCCAACGCTCGACCGCATCGAATGATCACTCCTTTGGTAGACAAAAGAAATCATCCTATCGAAGCTACAAAATTGGCGGCTAAAATACTTCGTAGCAATTACGGGATGCTTGAAGACTGGTCCCTTGCTGTCACGGGCTACAATCATGGACCTACTGGAGTAGCAAAAATGGTCAAGAAATACAAAACGAGAAACTTGGGTGAATTGATTGAAAATGTTAACTCAAGAAAAAGCTTTGGTTTTGCATCGAGAAATTTTTATGCAAGCTTTTTAGCAATTTTAGATGTTGAAAGTCATGCGGACAAATATTTTAAAGACATTAAGTGGTCCAAGCGAATTCCTGGCGAGCCTTTGAAAATGAAAAATTCATTGCCATTTCAAACTTTGACAAAATGGTTTGACGATGACATTTTAAAACTTCAAATTTTCAATCCCCATTTAAATAAAAAGCTTTTTACAAAATCAGATTCTGTTCCCAATGGAACTTGGCTTTTGGTGCCCGAAAAATCGTATTTAAAAGCTATGGCAGATTTAGCCAGGGTAAAGCGTCGTCGAATTGCCAGTATCAGGTAGATTAGTTTTTCATTAAACAGTAGTTCAGTGCGACGTTTTTATTATGGGGATAAGTCATCTCATCTGTGACATCTTGGCATTTAGACCGTCTCATTTTTTTATTTTCTATGCACATCCATAGAGCTTTGTCGCGAGTATCGGAATAATTCAATTTTTTAGCGACAGAAATACATTCGGACATTTTAACATCTAAAATGTTATCGGACATCCAAGATAAAATAAGTGAATCGGAAGCAGTCGTGTGCTCAAGAACGCTCGCAAGTCCCAAGCAAGCTTCCATGGATTTTTTTATTTGGGAACGTCCGCCGCGGTTGAACTGATTGAAGCAGAGTATTTTTTCTGCGTCTCGCTCAGCCGGTGATTCTAACTTATTAGATAAGTTTAAGCAGGATTGGTATTTGCTAACTGGAACACTTGCTATTGAGAAAAGCGGTAATAAAAGGGTCAAAATAAATTTCATCATAAGATCACCGACCATAGTGTAGCATAGATTTCATTATAACGAGCAGAAATTTTCACCGACAATAACACCAGTTTTGTATCTATTTGTATCTTCGACGAAATTTTCTTTAGCTTGAGCAAGTGTGTCCCCTTCTTTTAAATGGGAAATGAAATCAAACGATTCGTACAGGTGTCCTAGCAGCACGGGGATCCCTTGGCGAATAATTAATGGTTTTCTAATATAGTGGCATGTAATAAAAGACGACATTAAATTATGTCGGTTGGTCGTTAAGATATTTTGGTTTATTATTTTAACTGGAATCTTTTGAATCAAAATAGCTTCTTTAACAGACCTATACTCATCTATTAGAGTCCGAAATGATATAAATAACTCTATGCTTTTCAGGGAATTTCCTGTCTGCAGCAAGTTTTTTCTCCAAATATAGTCTTGAAATCCTTTGATATAAGGGCTCATCGTCGGCGTTGATG
>JAYTTH010000461.1:0-13627 GCA_043745515.1 Pseudobdellovibrionaceae bacterium
CCACTGGTGATCTTACGTTAAAGGGAACATCATTTTACGTGGGCCTTGGTTATAAATTTCACGATCATATAAGCGTCAACTTCCAATACCATATGGATACGTTTACTAAGTTTGATTTTCCACCATTAAAAGACCAAGATATCGCAACGATGTTTTCAACCTTTACTCCGACCAGAATGATGCTTTCAATTAGCTACGTCTACGGTAGCGGTAAATAATAAATAAGTTCTTACAAGCCAGATATCTTTCTATAGAGGAAGGTATCTGGCTTTTTTTTTCTGAAATAAGTTAGCTTGCCCAATATGGCGCCATTGACGATCTTTGATGAAGCAAAAAAAACGAGGCCCCTGGCTATGAACTTTAAAACCTACAATTTGACACAATCACAGAAACGAATAATTGATTCTTCCGATCGTATTGGTAATCGCTGTTTAGTTTACAAATTAACAGGAAAAATTGACACAGAGCGATTGGCACAATCGGTAAAAGTGCTAACCGATTCGTGTGATCCATTTTCCTATCGTTTTTTAAGACTCAACAATGAAACTCAAATCTTGCACGGTTCTGCCACAGAATCCCAGCTAAGAACAATTAATGCTAAAGATGAAGTCCTGACTTTTTCAATTATTGAAGGACTCTGCTTACAAAAATTTCAACCTGACATCGGGGCGCCGTACCTTTTTGCATTAGTGCAAAATCCCCAGTCTAATTATTTAGTATTTTCCTGTCATCCCGCCTTGATGGATCGATTCTCGCTTAAACCACTTATGCAAAACCTAAGCGAACTTTACAATACTCCCAATTTGAAAATGTCACCCAATAAGCTATTGGGCTTACAGCAAGAAGAGCTTTTGGAGCAGGAAAACAAACGATTGGCATCAAGCGACTTTCAAGATAGCATTCGCTTTTGGCTGCAGATAATTCGTGAAACGTCGTTTGAGTGGCTACCTCCTAAGCATGATACTGCCATCGATGAGTCTTATTTTTCTACAACATTGGATTCAACCAGCACGGCCGAATTGAAGCTTTGTGCTCGCGAGCTCAATTTATCAGACGATTCCCTATTGAAACTTTGTTTCCATGTATTGATGTCACGAGTCTGCCGCAATGATACTATCCTAACATCTTATTTTCACCAAATTCGTTTCAACGAAAACTCAGACGACCCTATTGGTGTTGGCTTTTCTGAAAATAAACTGGCGTTAAAAAGCGTTGTTCCCAAGGACGCAACCATGTCGCAATTTTTTATTCAAGCGTCGAAACTTATTTCGCAAATGAAATATCATTCTCAAATTCCGTCTCAGTCTCTTGCGCAGCAGCTTTTACGTCTGGAACCAAATTATAAACGGGCCACCAATTTGCTTTTTAGCCCGGACACTCTTCCTTACGATGAATTGAAATTAAATTTAGTTTCTGCACAATTATTACCGGTGTTTTCCTACAGACTTGAAGAAGAAGACGTCGCGATTCACTTTGATATCAAACAAACCATTTCATTTCACGTGGTTACAAGGACTCCTCAATCTATTCCCGGCATGAAATTAATTTTTGAACATTTTAAAGTTTTTTTGTCAAAGTTGAAAGAACAGCTTCATAATTCTATACAAGACATCCAATTTTATGATGAAATTTTGTCACAAAAAGCAGAGGCCCTTGAAGAAGGCGGCGCCTTAGAAAAAGAACCCCTCGATTTTATGCGGCATTTTGCAGAGGCAGTAAAATCGAATCCTAATTCCAATGCAGTCACTTTTCAAAACGAAACTTTGTCTTATGATATTTTTTTTAAAGCCGCCAGTTCGGTCGCAGCTGGGTTAGCAAAATGCGAGGGCCTTGTTGGAATTTGCCTTCCTCGAAGTGAGAATTCAATTATATCAATATTTGGGATCGTAGGGGCCGGCTTAGGCTATGTACCACTAGATCCCCTAATGCCGATGGATCGGCTAAAATTTATCGTGACGGATGCTAAACTTACGACGATTATTGTCGATTCGGAAACGCAGAAATTATTTTCTTCTACGGATTCCCTACGCCTATTAAATATCGGCGATTTAAAATACACCCAAGCCGAACAAAACTTCCCTATCATCAGCGATTCTGGTTCAACAGCCTATGTAATTTACACATCAGGAACAACGGGAACTCCTAAAGGCGTAGTGATTACCAGGAAAAATCTCTCTCATTTGTTGGCTTCACTTAAAAATGTTTGGCCCAGAGGGCCTGGCTTTCGTTTTTCACAATTTGCCGCCTTTACATTTGATGCGAGCGTTCTTTCAATTTTCAATCCACTTGTGCATGGATCCGAACTGATTTTGACGCCTTCAGAAGTTCGCGCTGATCCAGAAGCCTTATTTCAAATGTTACTTGATAAAAAAGTAACCCATGCTGATTTACCACCCGCAATGCTGCCGCTGCTTCCCCGTCGTCCACTGCCAGATCTTAAAGTAGTTATTGCAGGGGGTGAAGTTATTGACGAAGCCACCGTTAGATTCTGGTCTAAAACAGTGATCTTGGCAAATTGTTATGGCCCCACCGAAGCTACCGTTCTGTGCGCTTGGAATCGACTCGAGGGACATAAATCAGCAAATCAATTGGGACGTCCCATCCCCGGCTACTCGATCTATTTATTTGATGACAATGGCTTGCGTGTTCCCATTGGCGGGGTTGGTGAAATTTATATCGGCGGTGATGGGGTTGGAAAAGAATATTTAGGTCGGCCCGATTTAACTGCTGCCAAATTTACGATTCATCCCTTGGCCAAAGGACGACTTTATCGTACCGGTGACCTTGCTCGCTATTTGCCGAATGGGGATTTAGAATTTTTAGGGCGAAATGATTTTCAAGTTAAAATTCGTGGTTTCAGAATAGAACTGGGTGATATTGAAACGGCGATATCAACCCAACCCGAAGTCAAAATGACCTACGTTGGGGTCATCGATCGAGATGGACAAAAGACTTTGGCAGCCTGGTACCGAGCCAAAGGACTACCGGCGGAAGAATTACAGAAGCGCCTTGGCGGTTTGCTTCCCCATTACATGGTGCCGACCTTCCTAATTCCTGTGGAAATATTTCCGACAACATTGAGTGGCAAAATCGATCGCGCCGCTTTGCCACTGCCGGCCTTTGGCGAGACCTCGGGATTAGAAACCAAGTGGGATGATTTTCAAAAAACAGTGAGTGACGTTTGGAGCCAAGTTTTAAAAATTCCCCTGCCCAGCATTACAACTGAAAGCCATTTCTTTCAATTGGGCGGTCATTCCCTTTTAGCAGCGTCTGTTTGCAACGAACTTTCAACCCGACTGGAAACTCGGGTCCGGCCTAAGCTATTATTTGAGTATCCCTTCTTTGCTGCTTTCTGTGAACAATTACGAGGTGTTTCTAAAAATGAAAAGCCAATACGGCCTATAACTCAAACTGTTTTGAAATCAGCACCTGTTGAAAATCGAATGCTCGGTCTTATGTTCAGTCGAGCAATGAGCATCCCGGATGACAATACCTACAACATTGTGACTCGAGTTGAATTTTCAAATGGAATTGAAGCAGATGACCTTCGAATTATTTTTCAACAATTTATTGATGAAAATCCCATTTTCAAATCGTCGTTTCAAGAGAAATCCAGTCGTCTTTTTATAACTGAAACTATATCCGAAACTCCAAAAATTCCTTTAATTCAGGGGCACCGAGCGTCTATTGAATCCAGAGTCCAAGAAATGAGATCACTTTCGCTAGGTATTACTCAAGCCCCCCTTTGGCGCGCTGAAGTGGTCAAAGATGAAAATGGCTGCAGTTCATTGCTTTTTTGCATTCATCACGGCATCTTTGACGGCTGGTCCTTGAATTTAATGATGGACGAATTGGCAAAACGCTATATTAGCCATCGCACAGGAAGTCCTTTTTCCGAAAAAAAACGTCTTTCTCTTTTTGACTATGGAAAGTGGTCCGATGGGATTTCCCAAAGTCCTGATTTTTTGGACGCCATAAAATATTGGCGAAAAAAACTTTCGGGCGGTAATGCCCATATAGAAATGCCCTATCAGTCTACCCAAAAACGGGGAAACTCTAATGTCTTTTTGCCACTTTCTCTTTCAAAAGACACCACTGCTAAACTCAATGACCTGGCTAAACAGTACGGCATTACTTTATCCCCCCTTTTATTTTCAATTTTTTTGATTTGGCTTTGGCGAATCACTAACCAAGACGAGCTCATCATTGGTTATCCTTATGCTAGTCGCGATTTGCCCGGAATGGATGAAATCTATGGTGCCTTTATTAAAGTCGGCTTTTTAAGACAAACCCTGATTCCAGAAAATGAATTTCAAACACTAGCTCTTTCTGTGCATCAACAAATGATGAACGACAAAGATCATTTCACGGCCGCTCCCTATGATGCTGAAATCCCTGGAATGGACGGATTAAATATCATATTTAGCTTACAAAGTGGTATCGGCCTTCAAGGTAAAATTGGTGAGGCTGATTTTTATGCTGAAGAACTGCCTTCGTTGACAGCCAAAGGCGACATTTCGGGTGTATTTTATGAAAATAGCAATGGTACACTTTCTGGTCGGATTGAATACGACGCTTCGTTTTTTAATGATGAAACGTTGAAAGGATTTTTAAAAAATCTAATTATTCTGTTTGATTCGGTCGCTCTTAAACCAGCTCAAAGAATATCGGAATTGAAATACCTATCAACGGACGAGCAGCGACATCTTTTAAAACTATCAAGTGGCCCAAGTGCTAATGCGATTAACCAATCGATTCCAGATCGATTCTATAAAATTGCAGAAGAATATGGCTCGAAAACAGCTGTCATTTTCAAGGATCGAAAACTTACCTATTCGGAACTAAATAAAAAAAGTAATCAACTGGCAGCTAAACTATGCGATAAAATTCCTGTGGCCGAGCCGGTAGGTGTTTGTATGGCCAAAGGCGAATACGCGCTTATAACCATTCTTGCGCTATTGAAACTGGGCGCTATTTACGTTCCGCTAGATTTAACTTATCCTTTGGATCGACTCGATTTTTTTATTACAAATTCGAAATTAAAATTTATAGTAGCTGATGAAAATGGACGGGACAAATTAAAGTCAATAGATAGTAAACAACTAACTTTCTTTGATTCATCAAATGCAGAATCATTTCCTGATTTAAAACCTCGATCCATCACCTATGAATCCCTTGCCTATATTATTCACACCTCAGGATCGACTGGTGTTCCAAAAGGGGTAATCATCGAGCACCAAAGTGTCGTTCGAATGATTATAGGTGCCGCAATGTCTTTATTTTACAACGCGAACGCCATTAGCCCGCTGTATGGACCTTTAAGTTTTGATACGAGCATAATAGAAATTTTCTTGCCCCTATTAACAGGAGCTACTTTAACTATTGTTCCAGAAGAGGATCGCAAAGATCCCGAATCGCTGCATCGGTTTTTAAAATCCCAGGCGGTGACCCATGCTATCCTTTCGCCGGTAATGATGCAAAATCTGCCTCGTGAAGCACTTCCAGATTTAAAAATATTCGGCTTTGGTGGCGATACGATTGACGAAGCCACTGCACTTTGGTGGAGCCAGCATACACGCCTTTTTAGTTGTTATGGGCCAACTGAAACAACGGTTCAAAGTTCGGTTGGTGAAATTAAACCGGGATCAAATCCTCGTATCATTGGAAAACCGGCACCCTATTACAAAATGTATCTCTTGAATCCTGTTAAACAGTTCGTGCCAAAAGGAGCAATAGGAGAGATTTATATTGGAGGCGATCAGTGCGCTCGAGGTTATGCCAATCGCGAAGACTTAACACACGAGCGATTTACCTTAGACCCATTTTCTAACTCGCCTTACTCACTGATGTATCGCAGCGGCGATTTAGGGAGATTTTTAAGTGATGGCACCATAGAATATCTCGGGCGAAATGACACTCAAGTAAAGCTACGCGGCTTTCGAATTGAACTCGGTGAGATTGAAAATCGCCTTAGCCTATTTCACGGAATTCAACACGTTGCCTGTGCTATCAAAGGAGACGGACAAAATAAATATTTGGCTGCCTATTATGTATCAGATATTAAAATGGACATTCCAGCGTTGAGACTTTTTTTAGCGGGCTCTTTGCCCGACTATATGATTCCATCATTTTTTGTTCCTCTCGACGCCCTACCCACATCAGTCAACGGAAAAATAGACCGCAAATTATTACCAGCAGTTACTCAGCTTGAAGCTAAAAATCCACCTCATGAAGGCATCGAACAAGCGATTGCGAAAATTTGGGAAGCCGTTTTAAACTTAAAAGGAATTTCAAGGGATGAAAGTTTTTTTCATCTTGGTGGAAACTCGCTATTAGCCGTGCGCCTGCAGGCCGCATTAAAAAAGCAACTTGGATTTGAAATGTCGATAGGCGATTTGTACACCAGTCCAACAATCGAAGCACTGGCCGCAAAAAGAACGGTCGATTTTATTCAACTTGCCTGCTTGGATGCCAAAAAACCAGTGTTTAATGATTCGGATGCGAAACCCTGGGTCGCCAATTCAAAAATCAAAACTCTATTGCTAACCGGCGCCCGCGGCTTTCTGGGAATTTTTATATTATCAGAATTGACACAAAAACTAGGCCGCGTTTTCTGTTTACTTCGTTGCGCCAGCGAAGACGAAGGCATGAATGCTTTAAAAAACGAAAGCCTTCTTGCAAATATCAAAATAGATTTCGACAAAGTAGAAGTAATTCCTGGCGATCTTGCACAACCTGGGCTGGGAATCAATGCCAGGGTTTACGATTCCCTTGCCGAAAAAACTGACGCTATCTTGCATTGTGGTGCATTTGTGCATCACTTACATAATTATCTTTTGATGAAAGCGACCAATGTAGATGGAACCAAAGAACTTTTAAAATTGGCCCTTCACAAAAAACAAAAGCCATTTACGTTCGTGTCGACTCTTACTGTAGGGGCAGCTTTGGACAAAATTGATTTTGTGAATGAGGCGATAGTGCCTAACCGTCCCGTTACCGATAGCGGCTACATATTAACAAAGTGGGTTGGCGAGCAACTGGTTGCCGATGCCCACAGTCGCTTTGGATTACCTGTCATTATTGCGAGACCAGGAAATATAACCGGATCGTCACTGAATGGTTTTACCAACTACGCTAATAATCACTTTTGGCATTTTAATAAGGGTTGCTTGCAGCTAGGTGCCTATCCTGACGTGCCAGCGACTATTGAAATGATGCCGGTCGATCTATTAGCTAAAAGCATCGTCGCCTTAAGCTGCCAACCCAGAAAAGAAATTTTTGTAGCCAATTTATCAAATCCAAAAACGCTTTCTCAATCCAATTTTTTTGAAATCGCAAAAAGTTCTGGTTTGACTACTAAAAAACTCAACCCTACCGATTGGCAAAAATTTCTACCAAAAATAAAAGAAGACAATGGCCTTTTTACTATCCGGGAATTTTACATGGGCGATATTAGCGGACCTATTCCAAAAATTGAACACACCCTAATATTAGAACGATTAAAGGAACTAGGAATAAAAATAGATGTCGATTATAGTCAGTTATTAAAACTCTACTTAACTTTTCTAAAAAAAGAAGGCTTTTTGCCTTCAAAAAATAGTGGCCAACTAAACTCTTGAGCTTTAAACAAGTTTGCTTCAGGATCCAAAATAGTTCGAACGACACTGCCATTAGTTTTATTCAAACTTAGCTTTCTTACAAAATGAGTGTTTTCGTCCCCAGATCTCCAAATCAAAAAGCTTCGTGATGATGCCACGCCTCGTCTCGCTTTGGGACGGCGACGACTGTAATTTTTGGGCTTCCCAATTGTATTACTTTTAGTGGAGGGGGAACTTTGAATTCACAAACTACGAATACGGCAATTTTATTTGGACTCTTGCTTATAGTTTCCGCTTGCACACCGTCATCGTCTTCGTTTCAAACGCTGGGATCTCCTGATGCCATCCTAGACACCCCAGCCCAAACAACTGACAGTAGCCTACCTGATTCTACCCCACCAGTTGAGCCGGCAATTAAGTTTTGGCTTGAGCCGACTAGTTCCACCTTAATAGGAGTGGATCAGGTAATTAATGTTTTCAGTGTATTCAAAGAAAATGAAACAGATCCTTTTCCCGCCTACGTAAGTTCCACTTCAATTGTATGGTCCTCATCGGCTACTGGAATTGCCAAGATTGGAACAGATGGTATGGTGACAGGCCTAAAAGAAGGAACCACAACTATCAGTGCTACTTACGGTTCCTATTCAAACTCCCTCAATCTTCAGGTTTCAGGTAAAATGATAAAACGATCCGTGTTTGTCTCTGGTCAAGGTACGCGAAAATATTCAATCTATACCCCAACGTTTACAGGGGACCCGAACGAAGATCACCCGGCTTTACTTTCGCTTCACGGTGGTGGTGGCACTGCAATGGGGCAGGCTGCTTCCAGTCTGCTGAATGCACTTGCCAATGAGAAAAAGTTTTATGTGATCTATCCAGAAGGTTCTGGCGTTGTTCAAACATTTAATGCGGGTGCCTGCTGTGGTTCAGCCCAATCGCAAAATATAGATGATGTACTGTTTATAAAAACAGTAGTAGGCGATGCTGGTTTACACTATAAAATAAATTCCTCTAAAATTTTTGCAAGTGGTTTTTCAAATGGGGCAATTATGTCACATAGACTTGCTTGTGAACTATCCGATACAATCTCGGGAATTGCTGCTGTATCCGGAGGCTCAGGTGAATTTGATTTCAATTTGAATCGCTACTATACTTGCAATCCAAGTCGCCCAATACCAATATTGCTTTTTCACGCTAGCAATGACAGAAATTATGCATTCGCTGGCGGCAATGGTGGCGGTGTTTCTGGTACTGCTTTTTATCCAATTGATTCTACGATTCAAGATTGGATCGGAAGAAACAACGTTCAAAATAAGGCAATTGTAAATGTACTAACTCCAACTACAAAATGTTACACTTATTCAAAACAGTCCAATATTTCTAAAGCCAGCGCGCCAGTCACACTTTGCAAAACTGAACCTATCGATATTTATGATCCTGTCACAGACATAATCTTTGGCGGTGGACATTCTTGGCCAGGTGGCGTTCGCGGCAATTCAACTAGCAGCGATGCACCAGTTAATGATTTTAAAGCAAACTCCTATTTGTGGAGTTTTCTAAATCAATAGTAATGCCAATTAAACTTTAAGTCCGTTTTTTAGGTCGCACTAATAAAGCCAAAAAGAAAAGACTGGTTAAGGTACAAACAATCGTAGCGCCGGAAGGCAAATCAAAATTATAGCTCAGTAAAAATGACAACAAAAGCCCAAGAGTTCCAACAATCCAAGCTAAAACTAATCGAGGCGCCAAAGCCTTAAAGTACCGAGTCGACAATGCGGCTGGCGCTACTAATATAGAAAATACTACCAAAACACCTGCATGTCTGGTGGAAAAAGTTATCACTATACCAAACAAAAAATAAAAAAGAAAATCCCACCAAAAAACGCCTTTTTCGCCGCGGGACGCTCGCCAGAAAGGATCGCGGCAAAACCAATGAACAACGCCAATTAAACTATATATTACAAATGTTTGTAAAACCTGAGGCCAAGTTACAAACAGAATATTTCCAACAAGCGCTTCTTTTAAGTGTTCAGCTCCATGAGGTAACTTATCTGCCACTAAAATTAAGGCCCCGCTGGCTAACGCATAGGTCATGCCAATCAGAGCTTCCTGCGAAATTGATTTTTCATAATGGCGCAACAAAGCCAACGCAAAGGATACTATCAAACAAAAAGACAAGGACAACCCTAACGCTAGTCCCATATCTTCGCTTTCATGAACAAAAAACAAACTGACCGCCCCGCCTAGGGCTGCGACTTGAGAAAGGCTGATATCTACAAAAATAACTTCCCGCTCTAAGACGTGAAGCCCAAGGTAGGCATGAATTCCTACAAGTAAGACCGCCAAAACAAAAGGCGCGGCTAAAAAATGTAGGACATCCATTAGTTACTTCCTTGCTCGATAGTTTTAACAACTCGTTCGATAAGCTGTTCGTTTGTGACAATCCCAGGTTCCGCTTCTACTGAAACGGGAACCCTTTGTACAAATACATTAGGAATATCTTGTTTTAATTTTAGACCAACGGAGTCTTCGTACAAGTTTTCAATTAGTACTAAATTGATTTTGCGTTTTTTCATCTGATCAATCACTGAAATCAAGTGACCAGCGGTTGGGGGAATTCCAGGCTTAGGTTCTAATTGCAAGTTGCATTGAATCCCAAATCGATCACAAAAATAGGAGAAATTTTTATGATAGGTCACAATTTCTTTGACCCCAGATTTAGTAATCCGAGCTTGCCAGGATTTAGTTTTGTCGATCATTTCCTTTTGAAATGCATCCGCATTTTTTTTGAATACTTCTTTCTGTGAACTGTCTAATTCCGACAATCTCTGCGCGATCAGTTGAGCCGCTTTCCCAATCCGAACCGGATCCAATTGAAAATGTGGATTACCGCCCGGGTGTACATCGCCTTCTGCTCGCGACACGGCTCCTTTTGCGGCTTCAATTGGCTCTAGCAGCGCACCTAATTCAAAAACGCCATCTTTAGCAAGCAGCTTGGAATTCCGAGATCCTTGAACTAGAGGCACAATCCAAGCGGCTTCCAATTCTAGCCCTTGAGCGAACACAACATCACAATTTCGAAGCTTGACCATAAACGATGGTTTCGCATCAATCTGATGGGCATCCTGAGTTCCCTTAGCAATTGAAAACACATCCACTTGATCTCCCGCGACTTTTTTCACGACAGCTTCCAGATCGGTCGTTGTCGTTGCTACTGAAGTTTTTGCCGAAGCAAAGATAGATAAAATTAAAGACAATAAAATAATGTACACTAGTTTCATAAGACTTCCTTTAGTAGGCATGCGCAGGGTGCGCGCCTATGGTAAAATTGGCTTGAACGAAAACTGAATTTTCCGTGCCTTCATTGTTTAGATTCTTAGGACCACCATTTTTTTGATTAAACTCTAATTTGTAAGACGAAAATTCCGTCGCCGTAAATTGTAACCCAAATGAATTTCGAGTCCAAGTTTCGTTAGGCAAATTAGCTAAATCAAATGAGTTTTTGACTTTTAAATTGTCATATCTAAAAAGCGCTGACCAGCGTTCGGCAAATTGAAACTGAATCCACGAAGCGATTCCGCTTCCGATTTCATCGTCACTGGATATCTGGGATTGTATCCTCTGCAAATATTCAGTGGCCCACAATAGCGATCGATATTTTCCGCCTTCTGACGGTTTCCATTTAAAGGTCAAGTCAGCCGCAGACAGGGTCGTTGATTTTTTATGCGAATTACCACCTTGTGCATAGGATACTCCGACTTCGGCTGTTAAATCATCGCTGACATCAACCAAGTTTTTCCAGTGCACCAGTCCAACAGAACTAGCCGGAGTCGGCGAATTGTATTCGCTATTTTCACCTTTTCCACGAAAGATTTGAATGGTTACTTCATTAAACCAGCTAGTCGGAACAAAAATGGCCGCTGACCCGCCAACGTCTTTGAGCCCTTCGTCACCCAATAAAAAAGTATTGGCTAACGGCGCGTCTATAAATGCGTAGGCATGAGTATGCTGTAAATTATGTTTGCCCATAAAGGCTTTAAATTTTCCCAATTTAAATGTAACACTAGAAACTACATTGCTTTCTACAAAAGCCTCTTCGGGTTCGATTCCCCATTTTTCTTGGATGGTCGTTCCATCGGAAATGTAGCTGGGGCTTATCGACAACAATAGATTCATACGGGTATAGGGATCCACATCAGAAAAAATCTGAAGCTCCGTTTCCCTGACATTGAATCCGTTGGGGTAAGAATCCAAAGCAGCAGGGTCTGCATTTTCTTTGTGAAAATTTGAATTTCGATATAGAAACAAGGCATTCGCGCTGATACTTGGAACCGTTTGGCCAAACGAATAAAAACCAAGCCCATACACGATACAAAAAGCTAAAAACTGAAACCGCATAGTCCGCATCCTTTTTAAAATTTAATTTTGATTTCTGTGTTTGTAAAAAAACGACTAGAAATTTCCTATGAAACCTAACTAAATAATAGCGTTTCTAGGCAAGACGTGGCGGTTTCCGCATGGGATCTAAATGAGGGCTTTGGAAATTGGATTTGATCCTAAAGATAGGATGATAACTAAAAACTAAACAGCTAATTTTAATGTCAACTGTAGGGCTAGTAAACATGACCGTACTAACTATCGATTTACCCGCGTGACAATCATCATGATCGCCTAATTCTTTTTTAGAATCAGAAACTTTAAATGAAGAACCCAAGGGCTGAGACGCAGTTTTAAAATTATGAATATGGGCAATTTCATTGCAGTCACTTGATTCGCTTTGCCAGCTTGAAGGCAAAATATTTTTCGCAAATAAACTTGCAAACACAAAAAGTAGAGTTAGTGAAATAGATCGTTTGAATCGTCGCACCCTCAGACTTTAAGTTTGATTAAAATCGATGTCAACAAAAGTCACTATTTAGACGCTACCTACTAATTTTCAATGCTTGATAAAGAACTTTACCCTCTGACAGTGCTGGGGGAATTGTTCCTAACATAAAAGACAATGTGGGGGCAATGTCCACGACCTCTGCTTTGCCTCCAAATACCCCATCGCGAATTCCAAAGCCGGAAAACAATATAGGCACTGTTCGATCGTAACTGTATCCAGTCATATGATTGGCTTTGTTTCTAGATTTGCCAATGTAAAATGGTTTCAGAAGACCAATAACATCCCCGCTGCGACCTTTAAAAAAAGTTTTTTTAATCTGTCTTTCAAAATTCCCCGCGGGCAATCGATTGTTTTCAACATCATCTCGACTGAATACGGTCGCAAAAATATCTTTTTTAAATAAAAAATCTTTTGCGAATTGCATAACATCTTTGTTTGTCAATTTAGATTCATCGATTGAAGCTTGATTCAAATAGAAATTGAAATCGACTGCATAGCTGATCCAATCTCCTTTTTTGGCCGTTCCATATTTTTGAGTCAAACTTTCATTCAATTGTTTAATTAAGTCGGCTTCATCAACTGTTCCAGACTCAATTTTATTTTCCTGTAAATACTCGGGGGTCGGCGAAACACCATGATCACCGGTTAACACAAAAGTAACTTTATCCAAACCACCTGGAACTGATTTTTTTACGATGGCTTGAATTTCTGCCATCGCTTTATCTTCTGCTAAAGTTACCTCTAACATTTTTTCTGAATTTGGACCAAATTTGTGTCCGATTATATCATGACTAGAAAAACTGACTGCAATTATGTCAGTGGCGGGACCTTGCCCCAACTTAAAATTTTCAATGGCCGCGGCGACTGCTTTCACAGTTAGATCGACTCCGCACGTTTCAATCAAATTGCATTCGGCAGCTTTAGTAACCGTATTTAATTTTTCAACCCAGCTTGGCAGCTTTCCATCAGAAAGATAGAATTTACTGGAAATCCATTTACCAGAATCCGAATCATACCAAAAAGCAAAATCTGCCCTATGTCCGCCAAGTAAAATGGCTGCTCGATCTTTTAGGGCGACTGAAATTACTTTTGAAGGAAAGTCGGCATTCTTCAATTCATCACCAACCGTTGTTCCAATCAG
>JAYTTH010000462.1:0-3625 GCA_043745515.1 Pseudobdellovibrionaceae bacterium
GCTTATTCTAATTACGTCGGTTTATTTCGAGGTGTTTCACAACAGCACTACTTTAAACTAGCTGTGCCAAGCTTTGCTTGGCGCACATAGCGTGATACATAAAACAATTATCGCCGTCTTACAATTTTTTTGCAAGGCTGGGTCGGATTTCTGGGGAGTACAGCTTTTTCTACACGACGAAGGCCCAGAGTATTAGTCGTAAAAACGTATAGGTTGTCGACGACAGGAGATTTTTGAAATTCCAGCACCGGACTAGGAAATGAAAATACTTCACTTTCGCAAAGATTTTTTAACGAGAGCGATTTGACTTTTGTACCGTCCAAATACTCAATATCTCCCGTTTTGCTATCCAATGAAAAGGATAAGGCGCTTCGTTTAAATTCAGGCCAGAGAGTTTGTTTAGATTCATTTTCAATAAGTCGTACCCATTTTTTATAGCCGGTGTCTTCAACGATCAAAATTTGGTTTGAATCGTTAACAGAAATTTCGGAAACAGCATGGTTAGTTTGAAAAACAATTTTTTCCGTTTTGTTGACTAAGTTTTTCACTATGACCTTATTTCCGCCGGCGACATTGCGAACAAAAGCGATTAGGGGGTTTATATGTTTCAAAGGCACAAGTGCGGATTCATAGAATTTATTTTCAGTAAGCCGTTCAATTTCGTCATTTTGCAAATCAAAGGAGTACACTTCTAAATCGTCAGTCGCTTTTGCGGCGGTATCTAGCAAAGGGACGTGTTCTTTTCGGGTGTCCGAACTTGATAAATAAATAAGCAAGTCTGGTCGCAAAAAATGAGCTTCCTTTAGTTGTCCATCCTGAAAGGAAATTTGCTTTTTGTAACCCGTATTAAGATCTTCTAGGAAGAGTTGAGGCTGAGAATTGAATTTTTTTTCTTGGCAAATATAAAGAATCTGATCGCCGCGATAAGAAAACTGGGGACTGAAGCATTCGTTATCAACTGCAACTATGTCTTTGCCAGCAATAGGCTTGTCCAAGGATGTCACGGCAGCCTTTGGCGCTTTGCTGCTGCATCCAAAAAGTGAAAGCGTTGCCACCAAAGCTACAGCAAGTGATTGAAATATTTTTGAAGTAAACAACGGGATAGGCTTTCGATTCATAGGTTCAGCATAGCAAATCCAGAATCAAAATCACCATTTCCTGTTTGAAATGGACTTCTATCGTAAGCATTTTTGCGGAATTAATTTAATCAGCATCAAGCGGTATTGCGTTAATTGCGGGCTATAAGTCTGGTGGGGCGATTTTTTAAAGATCCCATTTGCTTAATAGTTTTTTGGTAAGTGAACTTTGTGAAAACTTGCCGATTTGGGAAATGGGAACCCACTTAGAATTTTCACCCATTTTTCGACTGGCGCTTTTAACTCGAGGTTTCTTAGATATCACATAAATTGTATTATCAGTCACTGAATGGGTGAAGTCGTAGTTGTTTGGTTTTTTTTCAATTTTTTCAATTTTTCCAGATATCATCCACATTCGGCTCAGAACAGGAAAAGATACATTTTTAGAAAGTAAAATGCTATTCCCATTTTTGATTATTTCTGGGCAATACAGCCAGAGTTTCTTTTTCCTTTTTGGTTTCACTAAAGGAAGGAAAACGGTTTCTTGTTTTTTAAGCGCAATACAGTTTTTATTCCAAGGACAAATTCCACAAACTGGTTTTTCTTTTGAGCAAACAGTTGCGCCCAGCTCCATCAAACCTTGATTGATTACGCTGGGATCGTCATGCTGGACAAGCTGATCAGCAATAACTTGATAGTGTTCCTTTTCTTTGTTTTTCCACCAGTCTAAATGTAGGCTCCAGCGCCGACTCAGTACTCGAATGACATTTCCATCAACAACACCGGCGCGATCGCCAAAAGCTATACTGGTAACAGCTCGTGCGGTATAGGGTCCCAAACCTGGAAGTTCCATCCATGCTTGGTAGGTCTTAGGAAAAACATCCAGTTGAAGGGTTTGAGCTGATTTATGCAAATTACGAGCGCGACTGTAATAGCCGAGCCCACTCCAAAGTTCTAGAACATCCTCAATCGGAGCATGAGCCAAAATCTGAACTGTTGGAAATCGTTGAATAAATTTATCAAAATAGGGGACCACTGCCGCTACGGTTGTTTGTTGTAACATGACTTCGGAGATCCAAATAAAGTAGGGATTTTTGGATTCTCGCCAAGGAAGCTTACGTTGGTTTAGCCGATACCAGGCTCCAAGTAAGCGGGCATCTTCAATAATAAGTCTAGATTTAGCGGATTCTAGTTTTGTCATTTCTTCAAACTATACAAAAGGTATCTTGGAGCAAATGTAAAGGGTAATTTGTTCATCAAAGCAAGCGGTGTTAAAAAAAATTATTCTTGGATAATCAGTCTTGGTTTTCAAATAACGTACCATTTTAAACATTTTACAGTGGGACTATCCTAGAAAAAGTTCACGCACCTTGTCCAAGATCCTCTAATTACGAACCTGTTTTCCAGTTCGATAAAAAAACTACATCGTCTTGTTCATTTTTCAATGGGCCTGCCTATGAGGGGCTAAAGCTCTATTATAAGAGTGACAAATTCGCGGTTCTAAAATACGAACTAATCATTAACAAATGGAGGACCTATGTCTTTAAACACTATTCTTACGACTTTTGTATCCTTAACAATGCTAGGATCAGTATCTTTTGCTAGCCTACTAACTAAAGAGCTTTCTGGCAAAGATCTTGCGGGCGTTCAAATGTCTAAAGCAGCATCTGCTAAAGTAGACCAATACAATGTGAACTTGACTCAAATGGGAGCGGGCCTTCGAACTAAAAAAATTCTGGTTGTAAACGTAAAAGTTTACACTGCTGAATTATTTGCTTCTGATGCTCAAGCGGTAATAAAAACAGATGCTGATGTTTTAGCAACAGTTGCTAATTCTAAAACAGCAGCCATGCAATTGACTTTCTTAAGAAACGTAGAAGCTGAAAAAGTTCAAATTTCTTTTCGTGAAGCTTTAGTTGCAAATAAAGTCGACACCAACGCAGCTGAAATCCAAAAATTATTTGGAATGATGATCGCTGGCGGTGAAGCAAAAGATAAAAAAACTATGACTTTCCTGGCTAACAAAAATGCAGATGGCACAGATACACTTTATTTTGAAGACACAATCGGTAATGTTGGATCTGCAGTGGGCACTGGCTTAGCTAAAAGCATTTTTTCAATGTGGTTAGGTACACCGGCTGATGACGGCTTGAAAAAGCTTAAAGAAGACATCTTAAAATAAACTAGGTAAAATAATCTAGCTTCAATAAGCTAATGGAGAATTTATGAAAATAATATTGGTGATGATTGCGTTAATTTCAATGGCCGCCTGTGAAAAAGTTAATAACTTGATCGACGTGCCAAATAAAATGGACAAGTTGAACGATAAAATGGATCACATGACAAAGGGTATGGACACCACAAATTCAAACATGGACCAGATGGTTTCTGGAATGAATAAAACAGTTGTCGGCATCGATGACCAGCGGGTATTTTTACCTGTTAAAGAACTAATGGACGAAGCTAACTACGAAAAATTAAGCCCGATCCCATCTCAGTTGATGCCTTTTGGTAAAAAATTGGCTGAAGCGATTACGGTTAATGATTTA
>JAYTTH010000463.1:0-13582 GCA_043745515.1 Pseudobdellovibrionaceae bacterium
ATGCTCGATAAGCCACTTTACAGTTTAATTAATGAAATATTTAAAGCAGAAAAAATCCAGACGGACAAAGCGGTGATTTCTGAATCTAAAATTATTTACATTCTTTCACAAATTAAAACCAGTTGGAAAGGAATTGAAACGTATTTGAAAACAAATGATCAGGGACACAAGCCGGCGGACGCAGCTCAGTTTTCCAGTGTCTTTGACGCTATTGCGAAGGATCCTAAAATAGCGAAAATTATGTCGGCATCTACCACGATTGCCCAACCAATCATGATCGTGAATAAATCAACTAAGCAAACGTTCAATACTCTGACTTTTTACGCAAATCATCCGCGATATGAAGACCCGAAAGATGCTAAATCAAAAGTTATTCCTGCAGATAATCATAGGCAGGTAATGATCGATTTAGTAAACTCAGCAAAGCCAGGCGATCGCCTGTTTTTCAATTTCTATGATTTTGATTTGCCGGAATTGGCTGACGCTTTTGTCAGTGCCCGTAAACGGAAAGTTGAAATTTTAGGCGGCGTAGATAAAAAAGTATTCGATAGCAAAGAGGACACCAGCAAGGCCATTAAAACTATGCTTGATAATAAAATTCAAGTAGAGTTAGTCGATTCGGTCGGGCTCAATCACCAGAAAATTATTGCATTGATTAGAAAAAATGGTGTTTCACAAACTCTGTTTAGCTCGGGTAATGCCACTCAATCTTGTAGTGGACCAGAAGGAGATTTGAAAATGGTCCCAGCTGATAAAAGACCAAAAGAATCCATTCCTAATCCAAATCACATGATTTTAGTTGATGGCGTAGTCCCTGCATTGATTGCCGCTGCGGAAATTAAAAAAAATGTTATCTATAAATTACGAGGCCAATCAGCTTTTCCAATTAGTGGCGGGTTTCAATTGGTGGGTCCAATGGAAGAAGACGGAAAAAGCCGAGAAGGAATGCTGCTGGCCTTTTCGCCAAATGGCGGTTTGGGCGATATTAATAGAGACATATTTTCCAAATACCTATCGCAGTCAGCAGGGCCCATCGAGGGAGCCGTTTTTTCATTTTCATCGACTGACTTGGCTAAAGTTTTAGTAGAAAGTGTTGTGACTGAAATTAAACGACGTCGAAAAATGGGAAAACCAGCGACTAATCTTTTAAAAGAAGTCATTGATGCCGGTTTTGCAATGCGAGATTACAGCATATTTTTAAATATGGCCGGGTACCAATTGATCGAGTTTGATCCAAATGACCCGTTCGCTCCAATAAAATCGAATCCTTCAGTTGATCCAGAACAAATGGTGGTTGAGCCAGTGGGACGTAATGTGGAAACAACCAAAGTTTTTGTTGAAGACCTTAATGGTCCTTATGTAAAACCAATCAAGAGCCTTTTGACAGCCGCCGAGTGGACCAACTGGCGCAGCAATTTGCGAATTAGTCCTGACTGGTTTAAACCGAGTAGTTTTGAATGGAACGGACAAAAAATTCCGACGCAGGTTAAGCTGCATGATAAAGTTATTATTCTGCCTGAAATGAATATTTCAAATGCTGGTAGTAGTATTAATTTCAGTGCAGGCGGCGAAACCAACCAAGAGCAAATTAGTATAATTCAAAGTATTCGAATTACGCGTTCAATTCGCGGTGCTGTTAAGTGGATTTGGCAAAGTATGTCTAACCCTGATTTTGCTATTGATAAAGAGGCCGTTAAGCGAAATGAACCGGTTTCTAAAGCAGACCAAGAACTTGCCTTGAAGGTGCTTGAACATCGAAAGTCTAACACGTCTGCCAGTTCATGCTTGCGTCTATATAAACATTAGCCATTTTAAAAAGTGAAAATGTTAGCTATAGATTCTAACGTTAGTCTCGTCAGATTTCTCAGATAAAACAATGAATTTATTTTATGTAAAGTGACAGCAATTGTCAGCATTTTTCGAAAGCTTTTTTGGTCTTTCCGCTGTGGAAATTACGGTTTTCATCTATTGAAAAAAAGACTGTGTTAAAAAATCACAGTATTAAAAAGAAGCCATATATTTTAATTTGCATCGTCGAAAGATCAGGAGACCATTGTGAAAAAATTTAATATACTATTTTTGATTGCTCTTTTCTGCGGTGCCAGTTTGTTATCATCCACTTTTGGAACTTTAACCGGGGCCATCGCCGGCGCCAAAGTGAAACAAGGAAAAAGTTGTAAGGTTTTTTACGCCGAGTTAACGACAACGTTTCAAAAAAGTAAATCTTCAAAGCCTAATTCCGTCGATCAAATGGTTTCTGTTTTTGAAGGATCAGCTATTCCAACAGTTGTTAATGTTAAAAGTCTAATTAAGGATCAAGCTGATGTTGAGATTTTTCTGCAGAAACGCTTGCGAAATATTATAGAAAGTAAAGCGCCTCCCAAAAAGTGGGGCGCTTTTGCGGAAGAGCTGCCGGCTTCAATTCGTAAAAAATTCGTTTTAGATTTGTTATCAAATATTAAATCGAATCCTGAAAAGCTAATTTGGGTAATTTCAGAACTAACACCCACCGCGGGATCTAAAGACGCTGTGATTAAGTTTTTATCGGACTATCTTGAGGATCATGAGTTTTCAAGTCATGATATAATTAAAATGTTCTCGGGATCTCGGTTTTCTAGTTTTTTTGACACCGATCCTAATGTATTAAATATAATGACACCTCGTCAATTGAAGCTGGCTGTAAAAACGCATGTTACGACTGCTGCAAAAGATGGGTTACAAGCGCAATTTTTAAATCCAGCCTACAGCAATCCGAAAGCAAGAGTGATAGAATCAGAGTACGTTCAAAATCGTGAAGAATTGAAAGCGATATTAGGTTTTAGCCCAATTCGCGTTCCAGTGAATCTGCAAGATCAAATTAACAGCGGATTTAAAGGTCCTGCCATGCCGGAATCAATATCTGACCAAACTCGTGGTGTGATTGTTCAAGGCGCCTACAACCGTGATGGATTTATTTTGACTGAAAAGCTTGGGACTCGACGTGGAATGGCTCAGGTGGAAAAAGATGTCCCCGGAATGGTAAAAGCTTTAAAAATAAGTCTGGCTCAAGGGACGCTTAAAGGGCTCAATGAACTAGATCAAAGATTGTTTGTTGATAACTGGTCATTAAATTCAGATCCAGGTTTAATTAAAAATATTCGTCAAAGAGCGCTTGTAGTGGCAGAAATGGACCCAGCTTTTAAGCCTTTACGAATTGAAATTCATGCGTTTCCCAACGCCGACGTTTTGTATCGAACGAAACAGTATGTTGAAAAATATAAAAAGAATAAACCCAATACTAAAACTTTGGCCGAATTTAATTTACTGATTGCTGAAATTGAAGAGCTTATTAACCCTAAAGACGCTAACGGAACTTTGAAAGCTTTAGTTGAAGAAAAATTGAAAGCGGATCGTGAAATCGTAAACGCGTTATCACTAGCGAGTCATAATTATGAATCACTGCCGTCCTGGGAAAAGCTGCGTATATTGATAAAAGTTCGTCAGGTATGGAAAGAACAAAAGCTAGCTCGATCGTCTACGGACGCACGATTCTTTTATTTTATTGGTGATCGCGCCTTAGCAGATATGGCCATCGCGGAAGCGGCCAAAGCGATGACATTCTTAACTGAAAATCCAGATCAACAGATTTTGCAAACATTAAATGTAAGCTGGTCTTTATTAGATCACATGGGTCTTGATAATATGTTGGCGGCAAACCAAATCGAAGCGATTAAAAATGAAGCCACAGAGATCTATCATGATGCCGGTTTAAACGTGGATAAGAAACTAGAAATGTTAGCTGGGCTTTTATCAAATTCGGTAGATCAAGTGTATTATTTGTTAAATAGAAATTATGGCGAATTCGACGAAAAAGTTTTACGTTTGGTGACCCGCGGTACCGATCGCCCGCCCGTGCGTTTTATTGATGCTACGTTAAGAAGTAATTCAGTGTTTATGCTGAGCCAGCTAGTTGATTACGTTGAAACATCAGCGCTGAAACGCAAAAATGTGTCTATCGAATTAAACAATCGTCCATTCAAAGTCACCGGTCAGGTTTTCAATCCAGGAATGGCTGAAGGAATAATTCGAGTAAACGCAGATCCACTTGAATTGACATCCGAAGAAATTGGCGTGTTCAGTGAAATGCCAATCGAAAGTGGTGCATTGAGTGGTATCATTACCCTTGGTATTGGCGCTCGCCTGTCCCATTTGCAGCTGTTGGCAAAAGCGTTACAGATTCCAAATGTTAAATTTTCACCGGAAGCTTTAAAAGAACTGGAAAAACTCGAAGGCAAGCGGGTTCGATTGGTGGCTGACAAAAAGGGCAATATTTCAATCACAGTCCTTGACGGTGCTAAAAAAGCCAATGTTTTAGCGGTGAACGAGAATAAAATTGAAGTTCCCGTTCCAGATTACAGGGCTGATAAGCCGATTTCATTTACAGATGGTAAGTCATTGCAAAATTATACTATTGCCGGTCCAAAAGGTATGATCTTAATGAAGTTGTTTAATACTCCAGAAACAAAAGATTGGGGTAAAGACGGTTTCATGCTTGGCTTTGGTTTTTATCGTCGGTATCTAAAGCAAACCGGTATTGCAGACGCTGTTGATCAATTGGAAAAAGTGGATATTGAAAATGTTCACCTCATTGCATTTTTAACAGCGAAAATTCGTCAGCATTTTGCAGAAAATCCAGTTCCGGCAGATATGTTAGGCGAAGTTATGTCTGAATTAAAAGCGTTGCAGAAACGAACTGGCCACAAAGCCGGGTATTTTTTCAGAAGCGATACCAACATCGAAGATCTTCCTGGTTTTAATGGCGCTGGGTTAAATGAAAGCGTAGCCAACGTTGCGATGACCCCTAAAGAGGTAGACGGCGCCATTCGAACCGTGTGGGCATCCGCATTTAAAGAGAAATCAATCATGTGGCGAGCTCGCGCATTGAATGCCAAAACGGTCCCAGTGGCCGTTCCCAGTCAAGTAATATTGCCTACGGTTTTTGCGACGTCTTCTGGAGTATTGCTGACTAAGGGTGGCGACGATTTCAAAGAAGGAAAAGGCATTATCAGCGCCAACTGGGGTATAGGCTCTGTTGTGGAAGCGGGCGCTCCGACTGAGGAAATCAGTTTAGAAGGTAAAAAGCCTCATCGCTACAGTTTAACATCGTCGAATGTAAAACCGTCAGCTAAACCAGGTGGCGGAATTATTCGAGTGCCGATTCAACCTGGATTGCCAGTTTTATCGGATAAAGAAATAAATGATTTGAATGAAAAAGGTATGGTTATCGAGCGCGTGTTAGGATCTGAGAAAAAAGGCTGGGATGTCGAATGGGCTGTTGATGAGAAAGGACGATCCATAATTTTACAGTCACGACCTGTAAACTAAAACTTGAATCTGCCGCGTTAAAAGCGAATAGGAATTAAAAATCTATGAGAAATATTTTTTTTACAATTGTATTTGGCTTTGGTTCCTTTTGTTTTGCTCAGTCGGCCTGTTTTAGCTTTTATAAAGCAGCTAAACTGCTAGTTTTTAGTTCTGATTTAAAAACAGATAATATTTACGCAGCCATAACCATGAACTCTTTTTTTATCGGCGAGACAGCGCCTGAGTTTCACCTCGAGCATCCTCGACTTTACGTCACTAAATACCTTTTGCCAGCGGAGCGCGAAAATTATCGAATCCTATTGAAAGACGGTCGTTATTTTAAAACTGACGGAGTCCCTGCCGATTTTCCATCGGATCATGTGATGAACTACGTCATGGACTTAGCTGGAAATTTCTATATTTTTGACCAAAAAGTTTCAAACTCTATTCGACATTCCAGTATTTTTTCTGGCGGTCCAATCGGCGGCGCAGGTGAAATGAGGATCGTTAACGGAACACTTATTTCAATTAATGCCAACAGCGGTCATTACCCTGGCTCGCTGGCACTTATTGACCAAGTTTTAAAAGAGCTTCAGGTAAGTGGTTTTGATTTAAATCACATTAAAGTGTCTCGTGATTTAGACGTTGGCGCTAAAAACTCGGCAAATCCTAAAGCAGGGCCCTAGGCAGAGGCGCGTTTTGAATGCCCTAGCCCTTGGTTAGATAGCTAACACGAACATTTTGCTCTAGGCAAAGAGTAGCATTACGATCTAGGGATATGAATATTTTTATCAATTCCTTACTGTTATTGGTGCTTGCGAACCCGCATTCACAAGCGTGTCTTCACTACTCAAACAGCGATAAAATTAAAGTAACCGAAGGGTTGCAGGAGTTTTTCGCATATCACGATGGCAAGAATGCCCATATGATCCTTAGAACTCAGCTTCAAGCAAAGAAATTTCCTCAAGAGATTGCATGGGTTTTGCCATTTCCCAGTTTGCCCACCAGCTATAAAGAGGTTGACGGTCCTTTGTTTCAAGAATTGTCTCACCAGTTTGCTCAAAGCCTTAGAAACGACGGCATGCAAAAAGGTCGTGGGCTTCAAGAGGGCGCGAGTGGCGGCGCGGGCATAAAGGTGCACGATAAAGTGCAGGTGGGTGATTTTCAAATCCAGCCGATCGAGATTTTAAAAGAGTCGGGCGGCGAAGAGCTGAACAGCTGGCTTGCAAAAAATAAGTTCAACTCGATGCCTGTGGATAAACAAAAGCGTTACTTAAAAAAAGGTTCTGCGTTTTTGGCCATTCGAATGAATATGAATAAACCATCGGATACCGATCTGCTATCACGTCCGCTACATGTGATTTATCCTGCCAATCAGATTTCTATACCGATGTTGTTCACTCACGAGGGGCGAACATTCGATATGGACATTTATGTTTTTAGCGAAAAAGAATTAAAAAATGATTTTAAAAAATTGTACCTAAATAAAATCGCATCGGTTCCCTATAAACGAGAGCATCTAAGACCTATGATCGAGAATTTAATTGGCGAGAAAATGGGCGTGATAACTAAATATTCAGGTGTGGAGTTAAATTCGGCGACAAAAAAACTGAGTTTGCTTTCGCAAGACCCAGTTTTTATGAAATCAGATTTGTAATTTCTTAGAATTTACCAAGTAGACGGTAAACCATTTTCTAAATAGCAATACCCTGACTAAAGGCGGAGGTATTTTAACCGTTGGAGCAAGTACGCTAGGCACCGGTTCTTTAAATGGCGGAACAGTTAATCCATAACTGGACATTATACAAATTGAATCCGGCCTTAATTCTTTGGATGCAGAGTCCGAGAAAGCTCTATGTCGGATGAATCTATTCCCAGCTATTTAGATCCTATTTTTAAAAGTATTCGAGTCCTAATTGTTGATGACAATCCTGTCGATCGAAAAATATTGAAGGCCCATTTAGAAGGGATCGGTCTTGATTATATTCAAGAAGCAAAAGATGGCAGCGAAGCGGACTTTAAAAACAGAAATGCAGAAAAAATGGGAACGCCTTTTGATCTATTAATTACTGACTGGAGAATGCCCCAGAAAGATGGACTTGCGCTTATCAAACTTTTGCGAAGTGAACGATCAAGCACCCGCCAATATGTGATTATGTTAACTTCAGTGGCCGATAAAGCCAGTGTAGAGCAAGTATTGGATACAGGTGTCGATGATTTTATTTTAAAACCGATTGATCCAAAAATTTTAAAAAGCAAAGTTTCAGCTTTAATGATAAAAATAGTTTCTGGATCAGCGGGTGCTGCATGAGCAAAATTCTTGTAATTGATGATGCCCCCGATGTCCATTTGATTTTGCGGGAGGTTTTTCTTCCTGATCATCATGTAACATCAGCGATGACGATTTCAGAAGCTGCTCATTTTATTAGAAATGATAAATTTGATCTTATTATTTTAGATGTGAAACTACCCGATGGCGACGGATTTAATTTTTGCGCCTCTCTGCAATTAAATGCAGCAACCAAAGCAACCCCGGTCTTTTTTTTAACAGGAAAGTCTGAGCTAATTGATAAATCAATGGGCTTTTCTTTGGGTGCAGAAGACTATATTGTTAAGCCATTCGATGCGACAGAAGTGCGACTTCGTTGTGAAGCTAGACTTCGAAAGATCGCAGGTCTACGCAATCAAGAATCGATAGTTAATTGCGGGAATCTAAGAATTGAAACGACTTCCCAAAAAGTCTACCTTGTGATTGAAAATCAAGAAACTATGCTGAATTTTACGCCCAATGGTTTCAAACTTTTAAACTATTTTCTTTCACACATGGATCAAGTATTTTCTCGTGATCAGCTGATAACTGCTGTATGGGGTGAAAACATTCATATAGTTGACCGAACTGTCGACACGCACATTGCAGCTATCAGAAACCAGCTTAAACAATCCAGCTTGAAAATTCATTCTGTACATGGTGTGGGCTATCGGGTGAGTCTTGAGGAATCGGCAAAAAAGCAAATCGCAGCTTGAGATACATTAAAATAATTGTATCAATTTGATTGATTACACTGGGAAAAATTGGGATAATTTTTATTTGATGATTGAAAATAAAATTTTTCTCAAAAAATCTTTTCGAGAGAGTCTCCTTCCTTTTTCAGAAAAAGTCAAAACCATACCAAAATCGGCGGAAGAGCTTTTGGAAATGAATAGCCCTATTCGAAGCGTGATTAAATTTGCATTTAAGCAACTAGGGATCAGCTCAAGTTCACTTAAAGATTTCTCAGAGCTGATGATGGGCGAACAATTGGAATCCCAAGGATTTGGGATAAAGGAATCTAAAGAGATGGCCAACGAAAGTGTCCTGATGGCGATGGGAATAGTTTTGTCTTCAAATTTCCAGTAGTTGTCTAAAGTTCTATCACTAGGTCGATTTCGCGTTTCAGAATGAGACTTGCAGCGATTTCACCACAGAATTCCACAAAGATATTCGGATTATTCCCGTTATAGTTTTTAAATCGGGCCTTTCCCGATTCAGAGAAACATTAGGACGTGAGAAGGAGTGCAAATCGTGGATGATACATTAATTTTAGAATCTCAGACTTTGACACCTGATAAATTAGTGATTCGTAATAAAATTAAAAATTTTCTAATCGTAGAAGACGACCCATTTTGGCAGAAAAAAATCGTTTTAGATATCCAAAATGAATTTGAGAACGCCCAATGTTTAACGGTCTCGTCAGCTGAAGCGGCGTTGGATGTTTTGCGACAAAAAAGATACTTTGATGCGATTGTTGCCGATCATTGGCTGCAAGGTGAATTTTCAGGAATGGACGTGTGGAAAAATCTCTCGGATCTTCATAAGGACACGGCGTTTGTGCTTGTTTCTGGCGACAGTTTATCAAGTCTGGATTCACAAAGTATTCAAGCGGCTGACATTCAGTTTATGCAAAAGCCATTTAATTCATACGATTTGAGCCAAGTCATTAACTCAGCACGGCCGATGCTAATAGATTTACGGCCCAAAATGAGAACGAGCGATATTGTGGATTGGATGTTGGTTGGTGCTGCGGGACTTTTTATGTGCCTTGTTTTTATAACTGGCTTACTTGCTGTGGGAAGTACTCACTCTGCGCGCCAATCAATGGTTGAAATGCGAACTAAATTGAATCCTGCATCAGAAGCGACTTCGACTTTAAGCCGATTTGAAGTTGAATCGGTAGTTACACCAAAATTGAAGGCGCAATTGGGCAGAATTGTCCAAGAATCCCAGGAAGCTTATTTGTATCAAATGGAACGTAAATCAAACTAACGCATAAGGGGCGGGTTCTGAGATTAAAAGGGTTTTTTAAATATTTAGGTTCTATTGTGGGCCTTGCCATTGTGTATTTTACCTTTGCAAGGCTGGGCCTTACTATGGCCACGATTAACAGCAGTGCCTCTCCAGTTTGGCCAGCTACCGCAATTGCGATATTCATTGTATTTAAGTTTGGTATTAAGGCATGGCCGTCAATACTACTAGGCGCATTTGTTGCTAACCTTTTGACTCCAGTCATACCGTTGGCATCAATCAGTATCGCAGTAGGGAATACTCTTGAGGCCTTAGCTGGGGCAATGATCCTGAAACGGTATTTGGGGAAAAAATCAAATTTCAGCTATCAAACTAATACTATGGCGTTTGTTGTTGCCTCCTTTCTGCCAAGTTTAATTAGCGCTTCAATTGGTTCACTTTCCCTTTCTATAATTGTAGGCGTTCCCAAAGAAGCAATTGGTCAAATTTGGATGACTTGGTGGATTGGAGATGCATTAGGTGGATTAGTATTGTTGCCTTTGATAACGCTGACTGACTGGCACTTTTTTAAAAAAGGAAAATGGCTTTCATTTTTCGCAGTAAATTTATTGCTTTCGTGCACGTGCTATTTTGTTTTTTATACTGAAAGTGGCCGTCCATTCTTATTCCTAATTTTTCCGATAATCTTAATTGGGGTAACAATACTTGGCAGTTCAAGTGCCTTATTGGTTTCCGTAATAGTTTCAGCAGTTAGCGTAGCTTCAACCATAGCCGGAAGTGGACCTTTTTCAAGCGGTACAATAAATGAACGACTCGTTCACCTGCAGCTTTTTCTGACGGCCTTAGCTTTAACTAGTTTATTTCTTTCCAATTTTGGTCAAGTGCGCTTTACAAAACTAATTAACTGGGTATTGTTGTTGTCGTGGGCTGTATCGGGCGCTATTTTTTATTCCTTTGAAACAGGGGAACGTCAGCGAGATGAAACTAAATTTAGGACCGAAATTCAAGATATTCAAAAACAAGTCACGGCACGTTTTGAATCGTATCAAGATATTCTAAGAGGAGGCGCTGGGTTGTATTCCGCGTCTAGTTCAATTACCTCAAAACAATGGAAAGCCTACTATAGTGCGTTGAAAATAAATGAAAACTACCCAGGAATAAACGGACTTGGATTAGTCGGGCATAGTACAACCAAGGCGTTATCTAGTTTCGAAATAGACATGCGATCTAAAGGAATTGATAAATTTGCGATTCATCCCGTTCCGGGATTTGAAATCGACAAAAAAGATGATCAAGGAAGTCACTATATTGTCAAATTTATAGAACCTTTAGCTCTAAATCGACAAGCTATTGGGCTTGACGTTTCTTCGGAACCATTTCGTAAAGCGGCAGCGGAACGAGCTCGCGACTTTAACTTGGCAACACTTACTCCGCCGATACATTTAGTCCAAGTAGTTGAAAGCACTCCTGGCTTTTTGTTTTTCATGCCCATTTATAAAAGTAATATGAAAATCGATACTGTTGATGAAAGGCGAAAAGCCAATTTGGGCTGGGTAATCAGCCCCTTTATTGCAAAAAAATTCTTTGGTCAGATAATGATCCCGTATGGTGACTCAATAGATTTGCGTATTTTTGATGGTGACAAAGAAGAACAAAATAATTTGGTTTACGATCTTTTGCCTGGTGAGGACTTGGCTCCCGAGTTCACCACTCAGTTGAGTTTGGGGCAACGAAGCTATTTGTTCACCTGGAGGCGGGGACCAGGGTTTGTAACCACTCATAATACTGTAGTTGCTTGGGTAGGTTTTTGTGGTGCGATGGTGAGTTTATTTTTGGTGAATTTGGTAATGAACCTTCAGCTTTTGTCTAAGCGATCACTTGAAATTGCTGAAGATATGACAAAGGAACTCCATACATCGCGAGAAAAATTCAAGGAGGGTGAACGTCGTCTTCGATTTGCTTTGGAAGGCTCTAATGATGGAATTTGGGATTGGGATATTTTTAAAGGCGAGATGTTTGTCAGTGATAAAATTTCAGCTCTTTTCGAATGGTCGCAACTTACTAAATTGTCTAGTATCGAGGATTTGAAAACAGTGGTCCATCCTGACGATATCGGGGCATTAAAAACGTCGATTGGATTGCATTTCAGTGGAAAAGCCGAAATTCACGAAGTGAGAACTCGTTATCGAGCACGTTCTGGTGAATGGCGTTGGATACTTTCGCGAGGAAAAGTAAGTGAGCGATCAAGCCTGGGTGTGCCGACTCGGATGACCGGAGTGCATATCGATATTGATGCGATGGTAAAATTTCAGGAAAAAAATGAATTGATCAGTCGGCAACTTGAAAACATAGCTAACAGCGTTCCAGCTGTCGTGTCTCAATGGGACAGTAATTTAAATTTTGTATTTGGTAACAAGGCATTTTTTAATTGGGTAAATCTGGATTCGAAAAAGGTGGTATCAAAAAATCTGAAAGATTTTTTTAATTCAGAGGCTTTGTCCTTGCATAATGAGTATATAGAAAAGGCGTTAAACGGGACTGTGCAGAATCTTGAAACCGAATCAAGCTCGCATTCAGATGGCAAAAAAAGACATACCCTAGTCACCTATTTACCGGATATTAAAGAGGGCGCTGTTCAAGGGCTATTTGCCTTTGTTCAGGACATTACCGAATTGAAGAGAGCAGAAATGCGAGCGCTCGAAGATCGAAAAGCGGCAATAGAAGCATCCGATGTAAAATCTCAGTTCCTAGCAAATATGAGCCATGAAATTCGAACTCCGATCAATGGGATTATTGGAATGGCTGACTTATTAAAGATGACCCGACTTGCGGAAAGCCAATATAGTTTACTAGAAACGCTAAGTCGATCCGCTGATGGACTATTGACCATCGTAAATGATGTTTTAGACCTATCTAAAGTGGAAGCCGGAAAGCTTGAACTTGAGTTAATTAATTTTGATCTTAATAAGTTAGTTTCAGATACCTGTGATTCATTTCAATATCTATCGAGTGAAAAAAAATTAGGCTTGAGTATCATGGGATTGCCTAAAGGACCGACAGTACTTATTGGTGATCCAGGTCGACTGCGACAAATTCTTTCGAACTTAGTTGGGAACGCTTTTAAATTTACTGTTGATGGCGAAATAAAAGTTGTTTGTAAACTTTCAAAGAATGGTTTAGCTAGCACAAGCTTGAAAATCGAAATAATTGATTCAGGAGTTGGCATTTCAGAATTTGGTTTGGGAAAAATTTTTAAATCGTTTTCTCAAGCAGATTCCAGCACCAGTCGACGATTTGGCGGGACCGGACTGGGACTTTCAATTTGTAAACATCTGGTTACGCTGATGGGCGGTGAAATTGGTGTTCAAAGTAAAGAAAATTTTGGTTCAACTTTCTGGTTTCAATTAAAATTGCCGAACGGTGAATTTGCTGCCATCCCAGAAACTCCTGACTCGCGACCTGGATTGAAGGCAAAAGGACGCTCTTTAGGACATATTTTGGTGGTGGACGACAATCAAGTAAATCAAAGCGTAATTGGTTTGAATCTAGAAAATCTTTCCTATTCTTTTGATGTCGCATCGGATGGCCTTGAGGCCCTCCAAAAAGTGGAAACGACTAAATATGATTTAATTTTTATGGATTGTCAGATGCCTGTTATGGATGGATACGAAACCACAAAGACTTTGCGAAAACACCAGAGTTTCGAAATATCGAGTTTGCCAATCATTGCATTGACAGCCAATGCAATCTCTGGCGATAGGGATAAATGTATAGCTGCGGGAATGAACGACTACATGACAAAGCCGATTAAGGCTGATCTACTTGAGAAGGTATTAAGTAAATGGATTTCAAATAGCAAAGGAGTCTTTGTGGATAAAAATAGTGAACCGGTTTTGGACCTTTCTGTTTTTGAAGAGTTAAAACGTCTGCAGAAACCCGGACGTCCTGACATAGTTG
>JAYTTH010000464.1:0-3620 GCA_043745515.1 Pseudobdellovibrionaceae bacterium
TCTTTTTCAGCCAGGAGCTTACGAACAATATTATCTCGCACAACTTTGAGCCTCTGTTCAAGCGCTTTGAACTCTGTTCGTAGTTGATCATACGGTTTATTTAAATTAAAAGTACCATTTTCTCTTTCGGTTTGACACGATTTTTTTATACTTCGAAATGTCTCGAAGCAATTGGAAACTTCTTTAGATAACGCTTCCTTTTTCTTTTCCAATCCGGCTGCTTCAGCCGTCATGTCTGAGATTGAGGCCTCAACAGAGGGGAGTGTCTCTGCTCTAGTTTGAAAAGAAAAAAATATCCAAAAGATCAATAAAGTGATAAATATTTCTTTCTTCATAATTACTCCCAATTAAGAAATTTGATACCTTTGATAAGTGTACTAGAATTCTAAAACAAAATGAATACTGCCGTTTGAATCTAGACTTTATGCTTAAAATTTAACCATACTCGGTCGAGATTTACGGAAAGTTATTTCTATTCTTCAAACGATTGTTGTACGCTATTGTTAAGTCCCTAATTACTCGAGAGGAAAGTTATGATCTTAAAATCAATTTTGTTTTCTTTACTGTTAGCTGTTTTACTTCAAAACAAAGTTTTTGCTCAGGATGCTCCTGACGTTTCAGCGAACTACGATCCGATTATTTTAACGACTCAGCAGAAAATTGCAAAATTGCAGGCGCGCAGGGCGGAGCTTGATAAAGCCATTTCCCGATGTGATGCTAACGAGCCTGGTAGGGATGTTTGGTGCACACGGGAGGGTTATGGTTCTAGAAAATGGTCAACGCCGTTAAAAGAATTGCAAGCACTTCAAATAGAAAATAAGTCTTTAGATGGGAAGCTTGCAGAATTGAATTCTCAAGCGGTCAGAGAATCGAACAAAGCTTTTGGTGATAAACAGAAAGCAGTAATGGCAAAGTACACCGAGGATGTTAAAGGACTGATGGTTACAAAAAAAGAGCTAGACGCTGATTTAAAAGGAACGGCTCTAGATCTAAAGTTAGTCTATTTAAAATTAGATCAATCGATGCTTGGTGATTATACAAAATATGTCGCGCAGGAATATGCTAAATCAAATGAAATGAAAGCTCAGATTTGCAAAACGGCTGCTAAATGTGCCGACATAGTAAAAATGGGTGCGGATGCAAAAAACATGAGTGTTAAAATCAAAACGCTTGAAGAATACCGTGCCGGAATTGAAGCTGAGAGAGCTAAAAGAGATCCGCCTACTCCGGCAAAAGCCGCGGTGGACGAAGCGGTCATTTAATTACTTAAGTGCAGTCTCTAGCTTCTTAATCACATCGTCTGAAGACGGAGACACTTCGGACGTCCAGCGCGCAATCACCTTGCCGTCTTTTCCGACTAGAAACTTTTCAAAATTCCATTTTACTTCTTTGAACATAAACGATGATTTTGAATCTGTTAAGAATTTGTAAATTGGCTGTTTATCAGAGCCAGTTACGGGGCCCTTGTCCATCAGAGGAAAGGTAATTTTATATTTATCGGCCGCAAATTTTGAAATTTCAGCGTTTGAGCCCGTGTCTTGTTTAAAATCATTAGAAGGAAATGCTAAAACAGTGAAGCCTTTGGGGCCATATTTGGCTTGAAGATCTTGTAGATCTTTCATTTGTGGAGTGAATCCGCATGAAGAAGCCGTGTTTACCACTAAAGTTACTTTGCCTTTATATTGAGCTAGATCCACTTCTTTGCTATTGATGTCTTTAACTTTGAAATCAAACAGACTGGGGGACGATTTTTCCGATGACTTGGTATCGGGCGCGGCTAAAGCGTAGTTCATCGAAATCAGTAAAGAGAGTGTTAAAAAAAGTTTCATTATTATCCTCCATGTTAGACATCTTGAAGTTTGACAAAAATAGAGCTCAAGACTAAACCCATACCAAGGTGATTATGAACAAAATTCGAGCTAATGCAATCACTAGCGGAAAAAAGCAAGGGACACCTCGGCTGGCCGCTCCTAACAGCCCCCTTTCATCCCCTCTCAATTACAAAAACGCAGGCGTTGACATCCTTAAAGGCGATGAATTTGTCGATTGGATTGGTCGCCGTCCACGTAAGAAATCTCCACATCAAAAGCAAATTGTTGAAGCTATAGGTGGATTTGCCTCTCTTTTTCGTCTGCCTAAAGGAATCAAGAATCCCTGTATTGTAAGTTGTACTGATGGTGTAGGAACAAAAGTTAAACTAGCAGTTGAGCTTAAACACTACGATGGCATTGGCCAAGACTTGGTTGCTATGTGTGTGAATGATTTGATTTGCACAGGTGGATCGCCTTTGTTTTTTCTAGATTACTTGGCGATGGGAAAGCTGGATCTGAATGTAGCCAAACGCATTCTGTCTTCAATTAAATCGGCATGCGATCAAAGCGATCTGGCATTGATAGGCGGCGAGACTGCTGAAATGCCTGGCGTGTATGCCGGGTCAGATTTTGACTGTGCTGGGTTTGCCGTTGGTGTTGTTGATGAAAAAAAACGCTGGGGCGCTGCTCGAGTTAAAAGCGGCGATTGTTTGATAGCATTGCCTAGTTCTGGGTTTCATTCCAATGGTTTTTCGTTGGTCCGAAAACTATTCGCATCCGAAGCGCCGCAGTTTAAAAAAATGCTTTTGAAACCAACCTTTCTGTATGTTGAATTTTTAGAAAGCTTGAAGGCGAAATTTGATATCAAAGCGGCGGCGCATATCACCGGGAGCGGTGTTGAGAATATTCCTCGTGTCATTCCACCGCAATTATTTTGCGAATTAAATCCTTGGATTTTCCCAGATGTCTTTAAGCGAGCACAACTGAAATCGTCTTTGGGTCATGATGAAATGTTGCGTACGTTTAATTGCGGCGTAGGATTTGTTTTGGTCGTTAGTTCAAAAGATAAAGACAAAGTGCTACGGCAAGCGAGGAATTATTTTTCTAAGCAGGATGTTTTAATGGCCCCGTTTGATTTGGGCATGGTTAAAAAAAAGAAAAAGACTAAGGACGTGGATTTTATTTTTTCTAAAAATTTTTAGTTAAAGGGAGACTCAAGTTGAATCGAATGGCCGTTTTTGTTTCAGGCAGAGGTAGTAACTTGCAAGCCCTGCTCGATCAAGAAGGGTGTAACATAAGACTTGTGTGTTCGCACAAGGGTAAGATTCCGGCAGATGCAAAAGCCAAACGATTTAGAATTCCCGTGTTTAAAACTAGAAAAATAGACTTTGCTGAATGGGCTAGGGAGCTAAAGAAAATGCGAATTAAGCGCATTTTTCTATTGGGCTTTATGCGGCTTATTCCGGCCGAATTTGTAGCCAGCTGGCAGGATAAAATTCTCAACGTTCACCCAAGTTTGTTGCCATTATTCCCTGGATTAAATGCCCTAGAAAGCTCGTATAACCAAAAAGCTAAAATGGGCGTGACTGTTCATAAAGTGGTTCCAGAAATGGACGCCGGCCAGGCAGTATCTCAATCGATGGTTATGGGCTCTTGCAACCATTCAACAGATCGAAATTCAAATAGTTTTAAAAATGCGACCTTTAAAATGACATTTCGCGAACACTATTTAATTCGACGGGTAGGTGAAAAGTGGAATTAAAAAAATACGATGTTGCTGTCATTGGCTCGTATTACAATGTGTCGTGG
>JAYTTH010000465.1:0-3618 GCA_043745515.1 Pseudobdellovibrionaceae bacterium
AAGATCAAATAGGGAAGCGCTTTAGTTTGCTCAAACGAGCTTCCGGGTAAGATCGCTCGAGGGTTTCGGAAACGAAACTCCCAGATAAATAGTCATACAGGATTCCAGTTTTAGGGACTGGTTTCTGGACAGAATCCGGCTTATAGCAAAACCAATCCTAACTATAATGAGCGTGTGTAAAAGCACGCTCTTATTTTTTCTAGTCTGAAAATCGCTTTTTACCAGTTGCAAAATGACTCCAAATATATTGTTTTTTTTCCGGTATGTGGTTTGCTTTGAAGTAAGCTAAATATTCTATTTTACAGGAAAAATTTTAATTTAGGGGGAAAAATGATATCAGTAAAAACACTTGTTTCTAAACTGCATTTGATAACTTTGGCAGCTATGCTCTCAGTATCGTTGCTAAATGTACAAACCGCATATGGTTATATAACGCCAGGCGGTGATTCTAATCGGGTGACGCCTGTTTTTTCGCGCTATCCATCGCCGGTTCCACGTCCAGGTTCAGGGCCAATCAGGCCAACTCCGACACCTCGTCCTGGAAATCCATACCCGATGCCGCAACCTAACTATCCACATCCGCACCCATATCCAGTTCCTCAACCGACCTATCCTAGACCTCGACCTTACCCGGCCCCATACCCAGTTCCTTATCCGGTTCCATACCCTGGACCTTACTATCCACCAACATATCCAGTTCCTGGATATCCACGCCCTGGATATTTAGAGCATAAAACAGTTACTATAAATCGAATGGTTTACGGCGAAACGTTTTATGTAAATCAATTGTTGAACACCAACTACAATTACCGTGGCTACAGATTGAAAAATGTCCATGTCGATGTCGCTGGAAATTCGGAAGCGAGCATTAACTTGATAATCAACGGTCGCGTGATTGATTCTCAGTACACCAACGGACAAGATGTTTATTTATATCCAAGCAGCTATGACGATGATTTAAATATTGAAGTTGGATCGTTGGCTGTGCAAGTGAGCGGAGCCGCTTACATCTATAGTCTCGTGTTTGAACTTGAGCGAACGTATTAGGTCTTATTTTTAAAGTGAAGTCTTGAAAATCGGGGGGAGTTGCCAAAAGGTGACTCCCTTTTTTTAGGCCGTTTAAAATTTTTAACTGCTAGCACTAGCGTAAAAACGTAAACAATATTTCCAGAAAACATGAGACAAATACAAAAACAGCGGCCCGACTACTAGACTCCAAAGAATTAGGAAAATATTGGGCGGTTCTAGAATCATTTTGGCCGGAACATTGGCAATAAAAGACATCGGCAAAGCAGTCAAAAGTACGATCTTAAAAATCGGCAAGTAAATAGAATCGGGGCGCATTCCTAGTTTGTAAAAATTGTACCATAAAAATTGAACTGATTCGGATTTTACAAAAATTAAGTTCAGACTCGTGAAAAAAAATCGTGACGTGTACACAATTGTAAAACTGGTTGGAAGAATAAGTATCAGCCAAAAAAGTCGAAACCAGTTGAAGTCTTCAATATAGGTCAGCGAATGTATAAAAAATAGCATTGCAATTGCTAAATTGCCAAAACTAGCGGTAGCGATTTTTTGAAAACTAACTAGGAATTGCGAAGAAACGGGTTTTGCTAAAATGAAATCGAGCTCGCCTTTGCGGACCTTATCAGCAAAACGATCACAATTATCTTGTACAAATATCATGTAAAGCGAATCCACGATAAACAGCATTCCTAAAAAAACGCGAGTTTGATAGCGGTTCCAATCACCTATATTAGTAGTGTAGTTGAAAAGCACTTCAAATGATAAAATCTGCATTGCGTACCACATAATATCAGTGAAAATTCTAAGTGAAAAATTCACTCGAAATTCTAAATCGGCTATGAAGCTTGTTTTTATCAAAATGGAAAATAGTTTTACATATTTCCTAAGCACCTGTGCCACTGTAGCTCCCTAATCCTTTGCGCCATACAAAATACGAGGCACTCAGAGTTACTATCAAGCCAATGGTAGTCATTAAAAAGCCGGATAACATCATATCGCTATTTAGACGACCGGTAAGATAGCCAACAGGCAAATAAACGCCCGAGGCAAACGGGAGATTTAAGAACAAATTCTTCCAAAATGCTGGTAAAATATCCAGTGGAAAAAGTTCTCCCGACACCAAATATATAATAAAATTTTTAATAACAGTAAAAGAGCGAACACGATTCAGAAAAAAGGCCAAGCAAGAAGTCAAAAAGCTAAGTGTATGAACAAAAATCAAGTAGTAAAACACCAGCAATGTAGCGAGTGGAAATCGGCTCATTTGGGTGGGTAAATTAAAATAAAAAACTACGGCAATTGGGACTAGGGCGGAAAAAAAATAAGTGACTACTTTGTAGCCAAGAAGTTGGCTTAAGTAGTATTCAAAAAAGGTCATGGGCCTAAGAATAATGGCGTTGATGCTGCCTGATTCAATTTCATCCATCATTAGATGTTCGTACATCCAGCTGATTGCGATACGGCCGATGAATGACGACCAAATAACATACGCTAAGTAACTGTCTTTTGAAAAACCATTTAGGGTATCGGAATTTAAAGCTTTAAAAAGCGCAAACCATAAGAATATCTCTATAAAACCAGTCATGGTAGGCTGAACGATAGCGTCGATAAAAAAATTAAACCGGTATTCCAGATTTGTCTGAATCCCCAGTCGAGCAAATGCAAGATTTCGTTTAATTAGTTTTTTCATTATTCCCTGTTTAAAAACTCACGAACCGTGTCTTCAAAATCAATTTCTTCAGTATTTATATTTTGAATGGCTTCGGCTTTGGAAATTTTAGTAATCATTTCTGCCATTAGGGAAGGATCTATTTCAAGGTCGACAATTTGATCACCGGCCTTGATTGTCAGGTCTGACGTCAAAAAAATGTCTGTTTTAACCGTTTTTTCGAACACTATTTTAAGTCGCTTTTTTTGTACCGATTTTTTAGTAAATTGATCTATAGTTCCATCAAAAAACAGGGATCCTTTGCTGATGATCAACAAACGATCGGCCAGTTTGGAGATATCGTCCATATAGTGGCTTGTTAAGATAATTGTTGGCTTTCTTTCCTTTACATAAGAGGACAAAAAATTTCGAATGGAGGTTTGCGCGACAATATCAAGTCCAATGGTCGGTTCGTCTAAAAAAAGAATTTGGGGATCATGTAGCAATGATCCAATAATTTCCATTTTCATTCGTTCACCTAAACTAAGCCTTCGAAGTTGGGTTTCTAAAACATGACTGCAATTTAAGATCGCGGCCAAGTCTTTTACTTTTTTTTGCGTTTTTGCAATATCAAGATCATAAATATTCATAAGCAACTGATAACTGTCTAATGGGGAAATATCCCACCACAATTGGTTTTTCTGCCCTAGCAAAACAGAAATGGCACGCAAAAATTCATTTTTTCTATCAAAAGGCTTATACCCTAGAACTGAAACTTCGCCTGAAGTGGGTGCAATGAGTCCTGATAATATTTTTAGCAAAGTTGTTTTGCCCGCACCATTGGAACCAACAAGGCCCACGACTTGTCCTGACGGAATGGAAAGGGAAATGTCAGAAAGAGCCGCTTTTTCAACATGCTTTCTATCCCAAAAGCCTTTGATTGA
>JAYTTH010000466.1:0-3605 GCA_043745515.1 Pseudobdellovibrionaceae bacterium
GTTATTCTTATAGGGATTCAATCGGGCATGGAACCCATGTGGCTGGAACCATTGCTGGCGTTTTAGATAAGTCAGGATTTTCTGGAGTGGCGCCAACGGCTAGTATTTTAGCCGGACGTGTGTGTGCAGAAGATGGCTGTTCGAATATTTCTATAGTTCAAGGGCTCAATTGGGCTGTTGAACAAAAAGTCGATGTCGTGAGCATGTCCTTGAGTGGCGCCTATTCTTCCCTTGCAGAACGATTCGCTATACACAATGCCTATCGCAGCGGAATCACTATCGTGGCTGCAGCGGGCAACGATGGCACAGAGTCAATCGGTTATCCTGCCGCCTTACCCGAATGTATTGCCGTTGGGGCAGTCGACACGGATCTAAAGAGGGCAGAGTTTTCGCAGTATGGTCCCGAGTTGGCTGTGGTTGCGCCTGGTGTTGATGTTATATCGTCAGTTCCATTGGGCACCGGACGCGAATCCATGGTTAATTTTTCTGTCGCAGGAGAGAAATTTAAAAAAGTGAAGAGTGCTCTGTTTCAAGGTTCAAAGACTGTAACAAAAGCACTTGTTGGCGAACTTGTCTTTGTTGGGTTTGGCGCAGAAGCGGATTTTAAGGATATTGATGTTAAAGGAAAAATAGCTTTGATCCAGCGTGGTGACCTTAAATTTTCAGAAAAAATAGCGAATGCAATTAAGGCAAACGCCGCGGGTGCCATCGTATTTAATAATGTGCCAGGAATGATAAATGGAACCCTAACCGAAGACGGTTCTGAAGTCGAAATCAGTGCGTACATGGTAGAACAGAGTGTGGGTGAAACTTGGGTTGCGGTCCTAAAAGCGGGCACGCCCGTTACCACTCAGTCAGCCTCTGTAATTACTAATTATTCATCATATAACGGCACCAGCATGGCTACTCCGCATGTAAGTGGTGTAGTTGCCTTGATGAAAGCAGCCAATCCCAACCTTTCTCCAGACGATGTAAGGGCTATTTTAATGGGAACCGCTCAAAAACTGCCTGATAATGAAAAAAACCAAACCGGTGCGGGTTTGGTTCAGGCTGATCAGGCAGTTATGGCAGCGCTTCAATATAGTGGGGCCACTGCGGCTGCCCATCCTTAGATTTTGAATCTTACTAGTAACAACCATTTACGGTGCAACGTGAACCGTATTGGTTGTAAAGCAAAGAATTGACCGTTCCAATCTCTGAAGACATCTGGAACCAACGGTTACTCATCATCAAAATATCAGATTTTGCGTTCGTTCGTAAATAGTTTTCAAAATAACCGTTAAGCTGGTCGGCTGAATAAGTGACTGCGTTTGGATTCATCGCTAGATAATTAGAAGCTCCATAAAAGTTGTAATATGCGCTTTGGCCGTAAAATTCTGTCATCGAAGCTAAACTTCCAGCCTTTGCCGAGTTGCAGTAGGATTGCCCTTTTAGCGAAACACAGCGGTTGTAAGCTTGTCGGGCCTGGTTGAGCTCGTTGTCTTTGTTACCCTCGTCCTTATTATTGCATGAAATCAGCAACACGCTGGATAGCAGCGTTGCTAGACTGAATAATAGTAGTGATCTCATAGGCACTCCTTCACTGTAACATTCTCTTTAAAAAAATCTCTTCACCATCAAAGCAGAGCAAGGGGGGTGCCAGGTTGAAAAAATTTCTATTAGAGATATTTGGGGCAACAGATCAACAGGTTAGGAGGGTGTTTGTCTAAAACCTTTTCATTGTGACATTTTTCGGTCTTTCCATCTTGTGTCATTTTAGTTTTTAGGCTATAAGAATTTATCGAAAATCTGGGGAGGTTGGATATATGAGTATTGATATGTACGAATCTAATGTTGATGGCGGCGGGACAGAATTCCAAAAAGAATTGGAATTAGACTCTGATGTGGATACCGAGGGCGAAGACGACGAAGAAGGCCAAGGCAAAGTTAAAAGTGCTTTTGACTTAGAATTTGATGATCCAGCGTTAAGCCAGGAAATGTTAAAAGGTCAATTGTTAGGCGAAGACGAAGAAGACAACGTCAATCTAGATGAAATTGATAACATTTTAGAACTGACTGAAACTCAATTTCCGAAATTCACACTAGCTAAAAACAAAGCGCGATTTTTGCGTATGGTAAGCTGGTATAGAAATAAAGAAGAGTGGATTGAAGTGGCTCCCCTAAGCGGAGTGACTAAATTATTTAAGCAGCAAACTAAAGAATTAGAAGGCATTCGATCTTCTAAATTAGATTATGAAATGGAACTTGAAACAGGTACGTTAACTCCGTCACAGCGATCTTACCGCCGAGATGAATTGAAAATGTGCAAAGTTCAAGAAAAAATGGCTGTTCATTTGATTTCAAAATTACAATTAAAGATTAAATCAGGCCGAAGATAGAAATATCTATCTTTCACTAGGTGGCAAAGAAAGCCAGAGGTCATCGTGTCACTGCGAGGCTGTGAACCCCACGCCGCTGGTTTTGGGGGCGTGGTTTTCCATTTCAGCAGAAAATTGATTTACAAAGTTGATCTAAAGATGATTGAATTTAAATATGATGATAAAAAATATTTCAAAATATGTATTTGTAGTATGCCTGGCTGTTAGCTGTCTCGTAAAAGCAGACTTCAATTATTCTATCGATGCCAAAGCCCGCAGTCTGCCTACGGTTGGTAACCTTCAGTTCACAGCGAACTATGATCAACTTCTTTGGGGTGAAAAAAAAGAAGATAACCCTCTGTATGGTTATCTTAGGGCTGGTGTTAAAGCCGGGGGCAGCCCTACGGTTGCTGGATTTTTACAGATTGCCCCAATCGCACCAGTCATCTTTGAAGTGCAAAAAGGAATTACTCAGAGGTTTTTAAAAATTTCTGGGTTGGCCTGTTCTGACGTTGAGTGCAAGGGGAAAATAGATCGCACCGACTATTCGATAAAATTGCTTGGCGCTTTCAAAGAATTAATTTTCGTAGGAAACGTCATTTGGCGAGAAATTCGAACAGAATCGAGTACTCAATTGATCGGCTTAGAGTATGAGTTTTTTGAAGTGTCGCCGGGGATGCATCATTTTTTAGAAACTTCATGGGTTTTGGGATACAAATTAGATCCAAATCAAGTTGTAGGGCTGATGGGTACTAATGGTGAAATTTCAGAGGGAAACCGGCGTTTTTCTAGTTTGTACGGTATCTATCGTTTTCCTTACCAAGATTTAAATTTAGCAGTTGGTTTGGGAAATTATAAATCAGATCAAAATGACCTCAATCAGCTGAGCACTATTTTCACTGCCACCTATCAATGGGGTCCGAGATTGAGTCTGTTTTAATTGTTGATTCCAATATAAAGTGTAAAATAAGTTTACAGTACCAGTCTCAAAACCTCTGCAATACTATTTAAATCGTCCCAAAATAATTTGAAAAAAACCCTAAATTCCCTAAATGAATCACCGATACAGTAGACGTCGATTAATTTTGTATCATACAGATGCATAAGGGGGAGGAATATGTCTAAGACATACTTGATTTTGGTAAGTGATAACAGTGACACGGTTGAAACGGCAAAAAAATATTGGGAAACTCACGATGTTGAGTTCCAAGTGTATACGCCGGAACAATGGCGGTCGAGTTTGGAGAA
>JAYTTH010000467.1:0-13504 GCA_043745515.1 Pseudobdellovibrionaceae bacterium
GTGTAGATTAAAAGATTTGGACGTTCTAATTTGAGGTATTCAGCTCGGCCAAACATTTTTATGTTGTCACCATTTGTCATGCAGTAAAATGTGCTGTTGCCTGGTATGATTTCTGATCTGAAAAAATTCATTTGAAATCCTGTTGGTGCTAGCCACTTAGAAAAATGCTTTGGATCAGTCCACATAGCGTACAAAACATCTATGGGTGCTTCAAATGATCGATTAATTATAAAAATTTCTTGCCCGGTAGATTCTTTTGACAAGTATTCTGCCAATCGATCCCAAGTGCCATCGCCGCCTGCTTTCTTAATAAATTTTCGTGTTTCTTCGGCGGCTTCAGGAGTCGCAAGGGCCATGGACATTTCCATTTTTGTTTTACTGTTTGATTCTGAAAAATTGACGGTGACCCGAAACATAGGAGGCCGGTCGTCGTTGCCGCCATGATCGTAAACAAGTCGTTTGTAGGAATCGACTTCTAAATAGTGAGTTTTGTTAGGATAGTCCACTCCATCTGGTCCATGCATAGTGTACGACCAGCTGCCGCCAGTCCTAAAATCTTTACTGTGGGTCGTAATTGTAAATCCTCTTGGGCCCCACCATTTAGCTGCTTTTTTTGGATCGGTCCAGGCCTCCCAAACGACTTTTACAGGAGCAACATAAACTCTAGTAATATCAATTGTGTTTGATTTATTTTTTGCGAGCATTTTTTTCCTTTTTCTTTCTAAACGTCCAGTATTTGAAAGGGCAGTTAAATCTAATAAATGCTACTAAGGTTTGTTTTTCAACTTTCTGTAACGTTTTCGCGCGGAAATAGAATATTCTACACCATATTCAAACGCATTTTCAACGACTTGAAAAAGATTATTTTCGTTATACGGTTTATCGACAAAATCAAATGCACAAAGGCCCCAGGCCCTTTTCATTTTTTCTGTATCCCGGAATGCCGATAAAAATATTACCGGTATATTCGAATCTTTTTTGTCCAATTCTTCCAAAAATCGCATGCCATCCATGATTGGCATTTGTATATCTGACAAAATTACATTGGGTATGAAAGTGGGAATTAAATCTAAGGCTTCTTGGCCATTGCAGGCAGCTGCTACCGTCCAGTCTGTCATTTCAAAGAGCAATTTTATTACGTCGCGAATGTCGGGTTCGTCTTCCACAATTAAAAGCTTTTTTATCAAAATTCCTCCGAACTAAAATCGTATCATTTGAATTCTTGATCTGGATATATTTTTATAAATCTCAATATTTGACTCTTTTTGTTAGAAAGCAATGCCTGAGGTAGGTCTTCTGAGGGCGAAAAAACCGCTGACCTAAGGCCTGCAATAGTGTCACGTGTCCGTGTAACAGTATTTAATAGAAATTTGCCCTTCTTTAAAGCTCAGACGGCAAGGGTCTGGGCTATATAGACACTCCTAGAAAAAAAAGCGTACAAATAGAGATGTCCGAAATGCCGAAAAAAAAACGATTTTTGCCCGGGCGTTATTTAATTTATCCCGAAATTCAGCTTAAATATGCGTTTATCTTTACCGGTATCGTCGTCATAACTTTGGCTTTTTTTTTCATCGGAGAATTTTTTTACCTCAGTCGTGGTGAAAGTCTTGGGGTCGAGCCAAACCTGATTGATGGAATTAAAGACAGTCTTATTTCATTCAATTTGCTTGTGTTGATTATCTCTTCTGTACTTACATTTTTGGTTTCGATATTGATAACTCATCGATTTCTGGGGCCGGTGATAGCGATTAAGCGGGCACTCGAAAACTACAAATCAGACAATCAAAATTTCAAAATTAAAATAAGAAAAACAGATGAAGCCCACCTGTTGGTTAAAATATTGAATGAGTTCTTTGAAGGTTTAGATGAAAAATAGGCAACTTGGTTTTTCATTGTTAGAAGTTTTAATTGCTATAGGTCTTATGTCTTTGGTTGCAGTTTCGACAGCCACCTTGATTGGTGAGCAAAACAAACAAATCAAACTAATGTCGCAAAAAATAGTTTTAAATGATACTAAAAATGCATTTCTTGCGACCATGCAGGATACAGTTTCGTGCCAGAAAAATTTGGATTCATCAGTCGATGGCACTTTAGTTTTTGATTCAACTTTGGTTGGAAATAAATCGATGCCTCTGGCGCGAATACGAATTGGCCATTTGGTTACTTCGCCGATATTATTGGACACTACGCTTGAAGTAAGTCCGGGATCACGACTATTTGTAAATAGCATTACCTTAGATAACTTAACCGATGTCGGTGGTGGAAAGTGGTCTGGTGTTTGGAAAGTCGATTTTAGAAATGACTTTTCTTCATTTCAGTTTAAAGCCATGGTTTTAAATCCACAGTTATTTGATGTTGATGTTTCAACTCCAACTGTAGCGAAAATTACAAATTGTAGTTCGGTCGTGGCAGGTGGGTCTGGTCAATGGGCATCGTTGAATGCGGTCGATATATATTATTCGGGGGGTAAAGTAGGAATTGGCACGACAGCGCCGGCGGCTCAGCTAGAAATCACGGAAAATTTTAAACTTCCGGTTACTACGGGCGTGGCTGGACAAATATTGCAAGGTGCCAATCGAATCTTTCATTCGTTTGGGACCAATAGTTTATTTTTAGGATCGAATTCTGGAAATCTAGCGCTTACTGGCACCAACAATTTGGGGATCGGTAATCAAGCAGGATTTGCACTAACAACTGGATCGCATAATACTTTTGTAGGAGATCGGGCCGGAGCAAATAATACAACGGGAAGCTCTAATTCATTTTTTGGAAGAAATGTAGCAGAAAACAGCACAACGGGCGCTGGCAACACCTCCGTAGGTTATCACGCGGCTAGAACATTGACGGTTGGGAATAACAATACCTATATAGGAAATGCAGCTGGTTATACGGATGGAACTATTTCTACGCCTGTTAATTTGGTGAACTCGTCAGCCATAGGTTTCAATGCTCAGGTCACGGCCAACAATTCTATGGTCTTAGGAGGCACTGGTGCTTTTGCAGTAAAAGTGGGAATTGGGACAACGGCCCCAACCGAGCAATTGGATATCACTGGAAATTTTAATTTACCGAGTTCTACAGCCACTACTGGCATTCTCAAACAGGCGAATGGTTCGTTTATTCACAGCGTAGGGACCCAAAGTTTTTTTGCCGGGAATTTGGCAGGGACACTTGCAAACACAGGTTCCTTCAATACTGGAGTGGGTTACACGGCTATGAAAAGTGTAACCTCTGGAACAATAAATACGGCGGTTGGGCATCGAACGGGTGAAAGTATAACGACAGGGAATTACAATACGGCAGTCGGTGCCGGAGCCATGGCGAAGCAGACGACATCAAATGACAATGCTGCTTTTGGTTCCAATTCTTTAGGAAATAACATCGTTGGGGTCGGTAACGCCTATGTGGGAGATTCGAGTGGGCGTCGTACCGAGGGCAGTTACAATTCAGGAATTGGCCAACAGGTTATGTACACCTTGGTAGGCGGTAGTTTTAATTCTGGAATTGGAAATAATGCGGGTACAGCAAATATTGGCGGAAGTAGCAATACATTTCTTGGAACAAATGCGAATACAACGGCTGACGGTTTCAATTTTGCGACGGCTGTGGGTGCTGGAGCTTTGGTTGGCGCTTCAAATTCGCTGGTGCTTGGGGCGCCGGGCACAAATGTCGGAATTGGAGTCAGCGTTCCTGTGAGAACTTTAGATGTGCAAGCAACCAATGCTAGGATCATGGCTACTTCAACAACAAATAACAATGCAGCCGCAGTACGGGCATTTAATGGAATTAGTGAAATTACATTAGGAGTTGAGTCAAATGCAGGGGGAGCCTTGATGACAGGGACTCTCCCGTATGCAGCATTACTTTCTTCCGACTTTAGCTGGCCATTGCAATTCGCAGTGTTTGGTGGCGTAAAAATGACAATTCTCACTGACGGAAGTGTAGGAATCGGAACGGCTGCTCCAACCCAAAAACTAGAGGTGAATGGTACGATCAAAACCATAGATCTAATTTATTCATCGGATCGCCGCTCTAAACACAATATAATGTCTTTGTCGCCAGAAGAAAGCTTGGAGAAAATCTGTGCGATTAGGCCAGTTTCTTTTGATTGGAATTATTCTGATCGTCATGATCAAGGGGTCATTGCGCAAGAACTTCAATCTGTGTTTCCTGACTTTGTGGTGCAAGGTTCAGATGGCAAATATTCGGTGAAATACAATTCTCTTCTGGCTCCTTTGATTTCGGCAGTTCAATTTTTAAATATGCGTTTGTCTCGGATAGAAACTAACACTAAAATTCTTGAAGAAAAAGTAGCACGTCTTGAAATTGAAAATAAAATGCTTTTATTAAAACAGTCTGATCTTGAAGCTAGACAATCCAAACTAGAATTGAAAATTGAAAAATTATTGTCTCAAAATAAATCTAATCAGGCCGCCTGGTGATGACTCGCAAATCATTTCAATTTATAATGTTGGCTCTTTATACGACGACGATTTATTCACTGCCAGGTTTGGGTGCTGGGTGTATTGCTGCGGATAGTGGAAAGACACAAATGAATGCAGGTTTTTTAGAATTTTGTGATGGCTCTAATTGGCTTCCTATGGGAAAACCTTTGACTGGTCAAAACTGTCCGACTCCGGGATTGCAGAAAATGTTCGCAACCGCTATGAAATTTTGTTCCCCCATAATCTGGTATGATCTATCATGCAACGTGACAGCATCTACATGTCTTGCCAGTGCCACAGGGAAACAAAGATTCTCAGGCGGACTGATGCAATATTGTAACGGCAGCAATTGGATTGATATGACCGGTGGCAGCTGCGCAGTTGCCGTGGGTTATTGCCCATCTTTTTTTGATATGGCCAGTTGTACATCAGGCACGCACCCATGCATTTGGACTGGTGCCGTCTGCAATCCTGATTGTTCATACGGAACTCCTGCTCAGTGCGCAACACATCCGGATTGTTCTTGGGTGCCAATGTCTGGTGGTTGTTTGCCAATCTATTAAGGATTGTGATAAGGTGTCCGAGTCGATTCTTTATGGGTCAGTCATATCAGAATGATACGGTTAAAATTGATAATTAGTTTTTTGTAATTTTAAAGCCACTCGATTGTATTTCAAGCATGGGGGATCTCATGCTTAAATCGATTTTTTCAGCAATTGTTTTTTTTGTGTTAATAACTCAAGTGGCTTTTGCAGATGATTACGTCCAAAAAATAGGGGATCAATTCGTACAGAATTTGCCCGGTGATTGGAATGCTTCGGTTGGTACGTGGACCTATTTTGACATTATAAAATGCTTCACAACTCCGGGCGCGTCTTGTTTTGGAAATAATCCATCAAGCCCTTATGGACAGCCCAATTTTTTGGATCCCAATACGCAACAAATGAGTAACGTATTTCAAATGAACTATGATGAGGCAGTTGTTTTAATCTTTCGAACGCCGCCACAAATGCGATACTATTCATTTGTTCAATATTTGTTTTCAGAGCCAGGATCGACGTCGCCTGTTTTTGCAAGTCTAAGTGATGCTTTTAATATGAAAAAACTTGGAACATCAGGATCAAACCAAATTGGTGGAAGTCCCTTTGATACTTATTCAGCTGTTGTTTGGACTGCTGACAATAACACGTTTAGTTCTGTAAAATCGCAGTTGTTGGCACTGGGTTTGCCTGACATTGCAGTTAATTTTTATCCCTTGCCTAGAACATTACCATTGAATCCAGACAAGACTTTGCCAATGGGATATGGAAGCCAAGCGGACACATTTTCGATGCTGATGCGAACGGCGCTACCAACTGTGCCGGCGAATTTTACACAGTATATGAATGAAAAACCATTTTATGTTCTGAAAGTAGGACCGGTCACGCATTTGATGCAAAGCCAAGCTCCCGTTATCGGTTACGCGAGCGAAACATCGGGAATAGTGGAAGCCACTGGCTTGCAGTCTGCCCTTAATAAACTAGTGAGTGATATCAAAAATCAGTATTCCACAAACTATGCTTTGAAAAGCCAAACAGTAGACTACACGTCAAAAGTTGGCTGGGATTGCATAAAAGGAGTCTCGCAATGTGCGGGCGACAATCACGATGCCTTGTATTCTCAAGATGTGGATCGTGCTGTTGTTGTAAGTTCATTAGATGATTTGGTTATTGTTGCGGGTGTTAAACATCAAAAAACAGGAAAGGCCACTTACATTAATCACGCTGTCTACGACACGAAAAAAATGGCAGGCATAGTTTCCATAGCCGACACTTATTTTACAACGGGCAGTGCACTTTATCACGCTGGTGTTACTAACCCAAGTGATATAAGAAATCGGATGTATCAGAATCTGTATGCCTATGTTATTTCCTATAATTGCGCTGGACGACAATACTGTCTTCAGATTCCAGCTCCGACTCCAGATAATCCAGTTGGGCTTAACCCGGGTGCTCCATTTTTTGTAATGGGTCGAAGCTATTTAGAACCTCACACTTTAGTTCGACCCTCCCCTGATGAAATTGTTCACCATCAAGTTTATGTGGCTTCTAAAAAGTGATAGCAAGCGGCCAAAGCCGCCATGAATATCTCGAAACTCGACCAACTAAGATTTTAGTTGCAATCAACTAAGGACTTAGTTAGATTGAGTTTGTGAGGCTGTATATGACTAAAAAACTGAAAGACGAAAAGCTTTTAACTGAAACTGAATTGGAATTAATTAGTATTCTTTGGAAACTAGGTGAAGGCAGTGTGGCCGACGTCCTTGCCATGCTTTCAGAAAATCGAGACCTCGCTTACACATCTGTTTCGACAATTTTAAGAATTCTTGAACATAAAAAAGTTCTAAAAGCTCGTAAAGAAGGCCGTGGCCATGTTTATATTCCCGTGCTTAGCAAAAAAATCTATGAAGAGCGCACAGTAAGGCATGTCGTAGAGAATGTTTTTGATGGAACGCCAATGGCCTTAGCAAAGCAACTGCTAAATACAAGCCAGCTTACCAAGGACGACCTGGCAGAACTAAAAAAGATGATCGAAAAAGCAGAGAAGCTATAATGAGTTCTAGCATTCTGAATATATTTTTAAATGTTCATATTCTTGTCATACTGGCTATGACTCTAAGCTTTCTTCTAAGGCTGTGTTGTCAGAGAAAAATTTTAAAGGTATCTGCCAAAAATGAAATGACTTTAAATTATATCCTTATTTTAGGTGTGTTTGTATTACCCCTAGTTGCGTATTCTGGGTCTGAAAAGTTTAGTTTTCAAACTGTAACTAAAACAGTCGTCGCCCTATCCTACAAGGAGTTTGATGCCCATCGTGCGCTTGCCTTTAAAGAAAACCTTATTTTTGGAAATGGTCAATTGTCACCGGCGATACCTGTAGACTTTCTGGAAAATGGGATTCTTTTTATTTTATTAATAACGATTCTCAATTCAGTTTTTCAAATAATAACAGAACTATTAGCTTTTCATCGAATTGCAAAAAAATCTTTTGTGGTTCGTTCAATTGGTGATACACGAATTGCTTTTTCAGATCAAATTCAAATTCCTTTTTCGTTTCTATTTTTTAAAACCGCGTGGATTATTCTGCCGACTCAAATTTTAGTCAACAAAAGTAATATGAGAATTTCAATTCTGCACGAGTTGCAACATCATAGACAGGCGGATACTCGTTGGATGTATATCTGGCAATTGATGAAAGCGGCAGTGGGAGTTAATCCCGCTTTAGGGATTTGGCAGAGTGTTTTTTCTGAAGTTCAAGAATTAAAAGTTGATGAAAAGTTGGTCGACCAAAGGAAGGTCACTGCAGTGAATTACGCTCGCTGTTTGATCGAAGTAGCTGAAACCGTGGTGACGGACGAAAAACGACTTGTTTGCGCAGCAGGTTTAGTTTTTTTTCCCGATCGACAACAATTAAAACGGAGGATTGAATCCATGTTAGATAGAAAAATTGGCAGCCGAGTGGCTGTATTTATAATAGCCGGTGCGTTTGTATTATCGATGACAGCGTTGGCATTAGGTGCTGGAAAATTGATAGGAACACGAACGGTAACATTAGCAGAAGCTCAAGTGATGGCGACTATCGCTAGAAAAGACAGTCAGTTCCCCATTGTTATTAATGAGCTAGTTTTAGTTCAATTGAATCGATTTCTAGGAACAAAACAAGGTCGTGATTTTATGAAAGGGTCGATAAAAAGAATGGAACAATACAGATCCATTATTGAAGCGAAACTTAAAATGTTTCCCCATAAAATGCCTTTAGAATTACTGGCAGTTCCATTGATTGAATCGGGCTATATGAACAAGCCATCGTTAAAAAATAAATTCAAGGCCGCGGGACTTTGGCAATTTATTCCAGAAACCGCGCTTATTTATGGATTGAGGGTTGATATAAAAGCAGCCTCTAGGCCTGATGTAAGTTCTGTCGAAGATGAGCGACTCGATGTCGCATTGTCGACCGAAGCGGCCCTTAATTATATTTGGTCCAATCAGCTTAGATTTCATGATTGGCTGCTAGCGATGGCTGCTTATAATATGGGGGAAAACAACCTAAAAATTGCAATTGATAAAATGGGCACGGAAGACGTTTGGCAATTAGTGCGAGCAGGTTATGAAGGTGACAAAGGGTATCTTGCCAAGCTGGAAGCCGCCATTTTGATTATGAAAAATCCAGATTCCTTGAACTAGCTAAGATCAGGGGAGATTGTTAGGAACTCCCTACGGAATTGGCCTGAACATTAATTCAGGTGCAAACGCGGTACTTTTTTCTGGAAATGCCTATGTTCGCGCTTTGACGTTGACGTCAGGTAATATTAATTTCGGTAATTCTATTGTAAATGTATCGAGCTCTCTTGCCAAATTAGGTGGGACACTTTCGATGGGAACTTCGACTTTTAGATTTGAATGTCAAAATAGCCAAATCGGGTGCTGGGGCACTTCGGTTTCTATGAATCCCGGAAATATGGTGTTCAACGATGTGTTTCTTCTAGGTGGCGCGACGGCTTATAATTTTGGTGGAACAACGATGACAGTATCCGGAAATCTAACAGTCGGCGATATTTATGCGAGTGCTGGCTATGATTATATAAACTCAGGTACAATTTCGGTCTCAGGAAATTTAAATATTGTTAACAATGGCACTTCCGGAACGGGAATCATCAAACTGGCCGGTTCAACCAATCAAACAATTACAAGCGCAAGTGCCGTTCCAATACCTAATTTAACAATTGCCTCAACCGGCGGTACGGTCAGTCTGGCGGGCCTTGTAAAAATTAACAGCGCTACGGTGGTAACGACAGGTACAACTTCATTATTGAATTCTTCAGCCTCCTTGACCACCACGACCCTAAGTTTAAACGGTACGACGTTAGCTAAAAGTGGCGGTATCGTAACAGTGGGAGGCAATGTGATCTCAACAGGTGCGCTATACGGCGGAACCGTCAATCCTTAGTTAATTGGAGCGGCAATGCACACGTATTAAAATTAGTAGTAGTACTGCAAACAATCGTAAAAGCTGGTAGTACAAATGGCCGAAAATCGTCACTTCTCTAGTGCGCGATTGTCCAGGCTTGTTGAACGATACCTTTCCAGGTTATCGATCGGGTAAAATTCTGAGTAGCTATTGAAAAGCTACAGGCGCTTGGATCCGTGTCTATGTAGTTCCCGTCGTTAACAATAGCTAATCTAGTATTGTAACCACTTACAGTGTCTGAAACCGACGCTAACAGTTGTCCATTTTGTAAACGTAGGAGGACTTCTTTATTTGCAACCGTGTCGCCACATGGCTTGATCAAAGACACAATTTCGTAGGGACTTGGGTCTGCATTCATTCCGGTCGCTCCATTACAAATTGTGGCCGACTGTTGATTTGGAAGATTAATATTGTAGGTGCCGGAATCGTTTATATCGATGGCCATTAAAATTATAGATCCACCAGTTGTGCAAACCGAAGAGGGAGCTGCCACGGCAGAAAAAACGGCGTTGTGTCCATTTGAACCAGCGGCCCCTTTTGCGCCTGGCAATCCGTTGGCCCCGTCACACAACACTTCTGTATGACTGATTTCGGTGGCGTCTAAAAGACTATTTCTGTTGGAATCCAGTCCAGAGCTTAACTGAATTCCCGCATTGCCGTCGCAAGCTCCAAGGCCCACTAAAACTCGCTTCATTGTGATCAACGAATTAGCACCATCAGAGCCGGTTACGCCGGGTCCTGAGTCACAAACTACCTGAGTAGATATTAGTAAATCATCCTGGTCGTATCGGAAGTTTCTATTGTTGTCATTATAGACAGAATAGACTTTTCCTGTAGATGGACATTGAAGGTCAGTTGTATTGTGTACATCAATTAGAGGTGATCCTTCTGTTGGCGCTTGAGCAATTTGATTTTGCGGATTGGTAGTGGCAGGATTTCCAAGTTGAGTCTTTGAACAGTTTTGAAATAGAATCAACGTCGCACCTAAACCTACTACTATTGTTGCTGATGAAAAAAAGGACTTCAAAAAAATTACTGATCTCATATTGAGCGCCTCTGGACTGGTTGAGTGATTAATAGTTGAACGGATTCTTTATCTTTATTCTATCATTTTACAAAAAGGCTCTCCATCGAATTTAAAAAAATGCGTCAATGTGATACGAACTATTTTTCATTTAGTTTTTGACACGCCAGTTAGGCGATTATCTGCATGATTATTATAAAGTCATAGGACTGACCGATACTCTGTTGAGTACAAAAGTTAAGATTTACCAAAATGAACAATGGGAATTGGGAATGCATTTTTTAGTTGAGTTACCTCAGGTTGAAAATGATTATTTATATGGGAAGAGTAATTTGCCGTCTTACGCCGCTGAAATTTTAGGTTCGATGGATTTTGAACGATGGTCGTTTGCTGCCAACTTTGGATACAATCTAAGACAAAATGGCGATAAAATAGTTGGAGGGCCCTATGATCCAGTAGGCGATTTATGGCTTGCCTCCGCGGCGGCCGCGCATAGATTTGCGGATTCCCCTTGGTCGGCAGTGGTCGAGCTATATGCATCAATCGCAAAGCAAGGAACTCTGAATTATTCGCAAAATGAATTGAGTGCGTTGGAAAGTTTGGCTGGCGCTAAATATAAATGGAAAACAAACTTAGAATGTCAAGCTGGCCTTACCAGCGGACTATCTAAGGGATTCAGCTCTCCAGATAATCGATTTTACGTCAGACTAAATTGGCAAGTTAGGGGTCTATGGGACAAGCCGATCGAGCAAAACAAGCCAGTTATCAGAGAACCACCACTGCTTCAGCAGCGCCGCTAAATCCACCAATCGAGTTTCCGCCGATCAATAAAACAACAGAAGGACGACAAACAAATCGTCGAATTGAATTCACGGTTGAAGAGTAGAAAATTTTTTTCTCGTTGCGATTTTGTGAACGGATAGCAACTAATTTTTAAAAACTAGCGACGAAGCCCAAGGTTCCAGTCGATTGAGAATTCACGCCAGTTCCGTCTTTTTGAAATGTTTCTCTGTTACTGTTATCCTGACGGCCTTCCAGTCTTAAAATTAAATTTGCATTGATTCGATTTTCAATGGTCAAAGTAAGGCTTGAAAGCTTTTGTCCGTCGGTAAAAGACTCTCCAAAAATCAGATTGTCTTTGTCATCGGCCAGTTCATATCTGGGCGAGACGGTCCATTTTTCATTGAATTGATATTTTGAATACACAGCGGTTCCAGTTGCGCTATAAATTCCGTGAACATAGCTATCAGAATTTATTGCAAACGAAAGCTTGTCATTTACTTTATAGGATGCAACGAAGTCATACAGGTTTCTGTTTTGAACGGTATTGTTGTTATCTAAATTTCTAGGTAAGGCATTCGTGCCACCCATAGTATTCAAAAAGAAAGAAAATGAATCTGTCGGATTCCAATTGATTTGTGATCCATATGACTTTTGTCGGGAATTAACGTACGAATTATTCCAACCGTCTGCAACTATTACCATAAATAACAGTTTATCATTTTTTGAAAAGGTAGCTTTTACGCCTTGATGCCAAGCGGGTTGAAAATACCCACTAAGTAAACTGCGCGAATAGTTCCAGTCATCTTGAGTTTCAGGTACTTCAAAACCGATATGAGTATAGAATCGGCCCGCTTCAATTTTTAAGCTTTCAAAAGGTTTATATCCAACAAATGCCTGATTCATATTTATTTGAGCAGCATCAGTCTTTGTTCCTGACAAAACTTGCATTGCTGGACCATATCCAAAATCTAAAGTAGTCGACAACTGTGAAATTGTTTTTTGAATCTGTAAATGGGCGTAGCTGATTTGCAAATCGTCGTGATACAAATCAAAAACACGGTATTTATTTTGCGATTTTGAATCAGCAGCTGTCGGTATTATTGTATTAACCGCTGGATTGTTGCTATTATACAGGTAGTAGCCATCGACAGAGCCTTTTAAGGTAATTCCAGAAAATAGTTCGACCAATCTATTTAGGTCTTCGTCCTTTGGCTTTTGAATTTTAGCGGTCTTAGGCGGTTCGACAGAAGGCTTCGCTGGCTCAAAAGTCGGTTTAGAAGCTTCAATAGGCGCTAAAGCAATTGGAGTTGAAGGCAAAGCTGGCTCGATAACAACTGGCACTTTTAAGGGTGGCGCATCTATTTTCGCTTCCTTTTTTTGACCAGATTCGCCGCGAACGTGTTTCCAAACCTTCCCCTTGATAGCAAAGCTGGTTTTATCCCCTTCTAGATTTTTCTTTTCAAAAATTGCTCTGTAATTTGCGGTTTCGCTTCTAAATAGTCCAACAATTTCATTGTTACCGCACGAGACTTTAGCAGCTATAGGATCCTTTGATTCGCCACAAGTACTAAGATCAAGTGTAACTTTAAGAGAATCGCAGCTGTCGCCCGTGACTTCTTGAACTTTTCCGCAGGCAACTAAATCAGCGGCCGGAGTTGAAAAAGATGCTAGAATAGTCAAAATAAAAATGGCCATAAGTGATCTCATTTTAAACCCTTTATAAATATTTGAATTTATGTACTTTGTCCCGCTATCTGTCGGCAGAATGATCAAATTTATTTAAATTAAATATGCGAAAACCAATAAGTTTATTGTGACGGATTCTTAATGTTTTTTTCAAGACTAAAGTTTGAAGTTAAAAATCTGAAAAAATTGTTCATGGATCAATTTAAGGTGAACTCTGACTTTGTATTTTCTAGAGTCCTCGCCAGGAATGATTTTACTTCAATTTGCTAGACCTAATTCGAGCTGATCTCACATATTCTGCGCCATATTTATGCGCGCACTCAATTACATCAATCATTTGCTGAATATTAAAAGGTTTGTCTAGAAAATCATAAGCACAAAAGCGCCAAGCGGCTTTCATTTTATTAACATCCCTAAAGCCTGTTAAGAAAATTAATGGGACTTCAGAACCAGAAAGATACAAATTTTCAAGTAATTGCAATCCATCCATATCGGGCATATTAATATCAGATAGAATGACGTCAATGCCTCCTTTTTTTACTAAATCTAGGGCAACCAA
>JAYTTH010000468.1:0-13496 GCA_043745515.1 Pseudobdellovibrionaceae bacterium
CGATTTTAGCATCATTCCTGCTAAATCAATAGCGGAAGATTAAATTAACTACCATACCAAGTAACATCTTGTGAAAAGGCACACTATCATAGAAATAAATCGATTTACAAACTTTTTAACAGAAGGCGCCTTTGTCCGTCGACAGGGAATATGGTCATTGCTTTATAATGGTACAGAGTCGGATTCAGCGTTAGATTCACCTGTGCCCTCGTGTTCTATAAAAACTGATTTTCTAACTTCAGCCATAACAAGAAAACACTATAAAAATCAATGGGATATGGATCAGACGGAATTTAAAAGAGTGTTAGATCTAATGTTAGAAAATACCTTAGACGACAGAGAAAAAATTATCATTGATTGGAATTTTGTTGATAGAGCACCGTTTGAAAAAGCCTATGAATTAGGCCATCAAGCGATCACCTCGGGACAGATAAAAAAATTCGTACCGATCACGCGACAAACGGGGTTCCTGCGGTGTCATCTAAGCCAGTGGCAAAAACTAAGCCTTTTGATAAAGCTAGCTTGGCTGCCAGACGCCTTGTATCCCTATGGTGAATGGCACGGAACTGAGGGTTTTATGGGTGCCTCGCCAGAAGTATTTTTCGATCTAGATCAGCTAGAGCTAACGACTATGGCCTTGGCCGGCACCTCGGGAAAAGACGTTGATCCTGAACAGTTTTTAAATGATTCCAAAGAACGACGGGAACATCAGTTTGTTGTTGATGATCTGTCTGAACAGCTGGGGGATGTGGGAAAGGTTTGCGTTCAAGAGACCGGCGTTGTTCAATTTCCAATGCTCAATCACCTGCAAACCAAAATCAGCGTTCGTTTGTTTAAAAAAATATCGTCGGATGAGCTTATTAAAAAACTGCATCCAACGCCCGCATTAGGTATTTATCCTCGAACCACGTACTTTAAAAAATTCAGCCAGTTTCCCAACCAATCGCAGCGCGATTTTTTTGGAGCCCCTTGGGGATTTGAAAATTCGTCGCGGACATTTTTGTTGGTTGCGATAAGGAAATGGGATTGGTCTGGTAAGGATGTCCAAATCTTTGCAGGTTGTGGGGTTGTCCAAGAAAGTATCTTAGAAAAAGAATTTGCAGAAATCCTTAAAAAGATTGATTCTGTGAAGAGACTGTTTTTTCAAGATTGAGTCGCGCCCAAAATCGTGGCTAAGAAAGTGATCCAATGACCAATATGAAACTATCGGCTGAAATTATCAATTCGTTGTTGAAAGCTGGAGTCAGAGAATTTTGTGTTTGTGCGGGGGCTAGAAATTCGCCCTTGATAGAAACGTTTTATAAAAATCCGTTTATAAAAATTTATCATTTTTTTGAAGAACGTAGTGCTTCATTTTTTGCATTGGGTCGCATCGCCTCGACTCGCAGGCCCGTCGTTGTGGTCACAACCAGTGGAACTGCCTGCGCAGAAGTTTTACCAGCAGCGGTCGAGGCAACGTATTCAAGTTTGCCTTTAATTATAGTGACTGCTGATCGTCCCAAGTCGTACCGAGGCACGGGCTCGCCTCAAACCATTGAACAAGTTGGAATTTTTTCCTATTACATCGAAGCGTGTTTTGATTTGGACTCTGAAAATACTCATATCTCGCTGCGAGGTCTAAGCTGGCGCAAACCCATCCATTTAAATGTGTGTTTTAAGGAACCATTGATTGATCAAGAGCCGATCGAATTATTTGCCCCCCTAACTGAAGAGAGAATTAAATTTCCAGAATCTTTTCCCTTAAATATGGTAGATGAAATTCAAAAGTTTTGTTCAGAACATCGACCAGTAGTTATATTAAGTACGCTGCCAGAAAAATCGAAAAATTCTGTCACATCATTTTTAAAAATGTTGAAAGCACCCATCTATGCCGAAGGTATTTCTGGGATAAAAAACCACCCCGAATTAAAAGACCTGATGATTCAGTCGGGTGAAATGATGGTCAATTATTTACTAGACAACAAAATCTGCACGGCCGTTTTGCGAATTGGCGGGGTGCCGACATGCCGAACTTGGCGGGATCTAGAAGACAAGCGAGCCGATTTACCTGTGTTGTCGATGGGATTTAATCATTTCACTGGACTCAGTCGAGATGTAAAACACTACACTGACATTGATGATTTAAGCCGAGTAAAAGTGGCACCTATCAACATCAACCCAACTGAATATCAAAGCAAAGATAAAAAAAACCGTTACGAATTGGTTCGGCTTTTTGATAGATTTCCTCGGTCAGAACCAAGTATGATTTATCAGCTTTCAAAATTAATGAACAATAAGCGAGTGTACTTAGGGAATAGTTTACCGGTCAGAATGTGGGATCTTGCCGCAGATGAAATGGTTTTTCCAAAAAATATAGTTGGAAATCGCGGGGCCAACGGTATTGATGGACAAATTTCTACTTTCTTGGGCTGGGCCCAGCCGACCGAAGACAATTGGGCTATCGTAGGCGATTTAACTGCTCTTTATGATTTGCCTTCGCTGTGGATTACGGAACAGCTTGAAAATAAAAATCTAAACATAGTCGTTATCAACAATCACGGCGGGATGATTTTTAAGCGAATATTCAATAAAAATATTTTTTTAAATCGGCATAAAGTTGGTTTTGAAAATTGGGCGCAAATGTGGGGTTGGAATTTTCAAAATTGGACTGACATTCCAGCAGACGTTGCCGCTGGTGGCCCTAGAATTATTGAAGTAAATCCTGATGAAGAACAAACGGACTTATTCTGGAATGAGTGGGACAAATATGTCAAAAGTTGATTTCATTTTTCTTCACGGGTTTCTAGGTGTTCCAACTGATTGGGCGGAAGTCGTTGTAAATGTTAAATTAGATTTATCAGGAACCAAGACAGAAGCTGAAATTCATGTCCCTGACTATTTTAATCGCCCAAATCTAGGGCCCAAAAATTCATTTGATTCGGTCGCAACCGAATTTGTGAATTGGATCGATTCAAATACTAAAAATGAAAGAAAAATTTTAGTAGGGTATTCTTTGGGGGGGCGATTGGCCTTACATATTTTTGAAAGAAATCCGAATTTATTTGAACGACTAATTTGCATCTCGACTCACCCAGGCTTTAAAGCGTCCCAAGATGTCGAAAAGAAAGAACGGGAAGTCAGCGATCAGTTTTGGGCCGATTCGTTTCTTCATGATGAATGGGCGGCAGTGATTCAAAAATGGAATAAACAACCAGTATTTGCTGACGGCGCGATCGAGCCTGAACGCGATGGCTCTTTATTTCGTCGGGATCTTTTAGCCAAAGCTTTGACTAATTGGTCTTTGTCTAAACAAAACGACAAGCGGCTATTGTTAAAAAAATACCACCAGAAAATTTCATGGGTTGTTGGTGGAAACGACAAAAAACTAATTGATATTTGGCAGCAAATGAAACAAGACGGAATTGATATTCCGTTAGAAATTATAACGGCAGCTGGGCATCGCATTCATTTTGATAATGCGCGCCCTTTAGCGACCTATATAAGCTCGTTTGCTAAGTAATACAGGTTGGAAAGTCGCACCATCCTAGCACGACCCAAATTTAATTTAGTAATAGGTGCCAGATCCAAAAATGCGTTCTTTTGTTGTTTGTGGAAAACTAAATTGATTCGCAATTATCAACGCACGTGCGGTGTCCTGAATCCATTTTGTGTAAGCTAGTACGTCCGTGTAAATGCTGAACCCGCTGCATTGGTCTTTCACATCTTGATCACCACGCGAGGTGACTCCCCATAAATAGTAAACTCCATTTGCCAGCACAAAAGCAGGGCCACCAGAGTCACCATGGCAAGCGCCGCGACCTTGCCGCTGCTCTATTTCTAATTCCGTTGGTGAAAATTGTGAATTTGCAATCGTCGTCATAACTTCACGTAAAACGCCGGCTCCGGTTTTCTTAACCCCGTCAGATAATCCATAACCCGCCAATACGATTGTTGATCCAGTTTTAAGCGATGAGACATTTGGTAAAAAAGTAACGGCTTTGTAACCAGCTGGCGTTGGGCCCTCATATTTAATAAGCGCGATATCTCCGTTGTCTTTTGGCTTATTGCTGTTGGTTCTCCACAACGGATTAGCTACTGCTCCGACTACTGGTCGAGTCATTTCTTTTTTTGCGGTGGATAAGTTCAATGAAAACACAACTAAGAGTCGACGTGGATCCTGACCCAAACAATGCGCAGCTGTTAGCACGATATTGTTTCCTACAAGTGAGCCTGTACACAAAGCTTTAGCGGCCGTATCATAGACCATCACACTAGTTTGCGCCGCAGATTCTGTAGGCTTTACTTCTTGGCCTCCGATAATGGCAGCGGTTTCAGCGTTTGATGAAGAATCCCAAGCGTCGCTGCTTTGATTTTTGGCTGACGGTGCACAGGCGATAATGCCGACGACGGCGACTAATGCTGATAGACTTTCTAAAAATGCGTTCCCTAATCCTTTAAACATTTTATCCCCTTTGTTTTATCAGCATAAACTGATCCCCTGGGGGGCATGTGTACAAAGGAAAGTAGCAAGACGACAAGACGATTAAATCTTAAGAACGTATAACTTTTCGTTATGGAGCGGTGGTTAGCCTCAAAAAAAGGAATTGAGTTATAGCTTTTTGAAGGCCTCGGTTGCACTTATAACTTCATGCCGAATACCCTGCTCGCTGACCGAGTGGCCCGCATCCGCAACAAAAGTTAGTTTTGAGCCCGGCCAAGCTTTGTGCAATTCCCAGGCGCTCTTGGCTGGGCAGACAACGTCATAGCGACCTTGAACAATAAAACACGGCAGATGGGCGATTTTATTTACATTTTCTAGCAAGTAATTGTCGGAAGCAAAAAATGCATTATTCATAAAATAGTGACATTCTATGCGCGCAAAGGGCAGCGCCTTTTCTGGTTCTTCGTACTCGTCGATGAAACCCTTGTCCTGTTTTAATTTAGATGTCGACGCTTCCCAGATACTCCAGCGTTTTGCGGCATCAAGTTGTAGTTTTTTATCACTTGAGGTCAACTGCTGATAGTAACTCTTGACCATCGTACCTCGTTGATTCTGAGGAATCTGATTTTCATAGTCTTCAAATAAATCCGGAAACAGAAGCGAAGCGCCACGCTGATAAAACCATTCGATTTCCCAGGGCCGACACAGAAATATTCCGCGCAGTACAAAGCCCAAACAGCGATCGGGATGCCGAATGCCATAAGCCAAGGCCAGTGTCGATCCCCAGCTGCCGCCAAAAACGAACCATTTTTCTATATTCAGTTTAAGTCTAATTTTTTCAATATCGGCGACTAAATCCCAAGTCGTATTATCTTTAAGTTCGGCAAAAGGCGTGCTTTGGCCGCAGCCCCGCTGATCAAAAAGTACAATGCGATAAATTTTTGGATCGTAAAAGCGACGGTGTTCTTCGGAAATACCTCCACCAGGCCCACCGTGAAGAAAAATAATCGGGCGCCCGTTGGGATTGCCACATTCTTCAAAATAAATTGTATGCAAATCAGAAACTTTTAGTAAGCCAGAATTAAAGGGCTGAATTTCAGGAAACAAAGTATTCATAGAATCCTCATGGGGTGCTAAAGGCAGGCATCGCCGCACGCTTAAGCGTTTCGGGAATAAAAGATGCTTTGTAGGCCATTTTGTTTATTTTATCAAAATCAAGTGCAGTGAGCGGAGTCGTGCGAATTAGGTAGCTATAGTCATCACTTAGATACGTATTAAAAATTCCCGGGTCGTCTGAATTAACTGAAACCGAAACGCCGGCTTTGTAGAGCTCAAAAAAAGGATGGGCTGTTCGGTTTGCAAAGGCTTTGGTTAACGAATTACTAATCGGACAAATTTCAAGATGTATATTTTTAGATTTGATCAATTCGAGTATCGGCAAAGATTCAATAGCCTGAATGCCATGACCTATGCGGGTTGCATGCAAAATTTCTATCGAATCTTTGACCCTTTTTGGAGCTTCACGATCAGGCGTCTCGCCAGCATGAATGGTAATCGGAATGCCGACTTCATGTAGCCGATCAAAAATCCATTTAAAATCATTTGGATCCGCAGCCGATTCATTGTCAGCCAGATCAGCTCCAATAAACAGACTTTTGTTTTGAATAGTAAAATCTAAAATTTTCTTAAGCTGATCTTTAGGCTGATTTCGTTGAAAAATAATAATCAACCCAGTCGCAATTGGATATTTTTTTTGCGCCAGTTCAATGCCTTTAAGCAAAGCATTGTGAATCTTATCGTAGGACAATCCACAAGCTTCTTGAATGAAATTGAGCGAGTACCGAAGTTCAATGATACCGACTCCATCATTGTAAGCGTCTTCTAATGTTTCAAATGTAAGGCGGGTAAGTACCGCTTCATTTTTTAAGAGTTTCTGGGCGTTGGTAAATTTTTTTAAAACAGTTTCCAGATCATCCATTGGCTGAGTCACAAGGAGTTTGCTTTCGACTTCTTCAAAATAAGCTGAATCAATTATTTTAAACTCCCTGGCAAATTCAACCAAAGTAGAATAACGCCAAGAACAATCCAAATGTCGATGCAATTCAACTTTGGAAATATTTTTTACTGAAAATAAGGTATCCTTTTTCATTTCTACCTAAAGCCCATCATTTGTGCAGCTTTCAGAGCGTCGATTCGGCCGGCACCGTATGTATTCGGGTCCACACCGATTTTAGTTGCTGATGCCTTTAGCACTGAAACCAGTTGTGTCACGGTAATTTTAGGCTGCAATTGATAGAGCAAAGCAACGACGCCAGTAGCGTGGGGCGCTGCCATAGAAGTTCCTGATAGTTCGGCATATTTTCCATCTGGCATACACGATTTGATATTCATACCCGGTGCAACTACGTCTGGTTTGGCAATACTTCCTGTTGACCAAATAGCGGGACCCCGCGAACTAAAATCGGCGATTTTATCATCCATGTCCGTTGCGCCAACAGATAAAGCAAATGGACACGCCCCCGGAATTTCGACTGTTTGGGGATCTGGCCCAGCGTTGCCCGCAGCAAACACCGGAGTTACGCCGAGCTTCACCCATGCTTCAACGGCCTGACAAAGTACATTATCATTTGGGTCGTCGCTTACAGAGGGAAACTGTCCACCCCATGAATTATTGACGACCATTGCGCCGTCATCAGTTTCAGGTTTGCCATCAGGATCCGCAACCCACTGCATGGCCATGACCGCATTTATCAATGATCCGCTGCCATTTTTATCGATAAACTTTGCGCTGATAAATCCAACATCGGGATCAACACCAATACTTGTGCCTGAAGACGATCCGCCGCCAATGGTGCCAGACACATGAGTGCCATGGCCTTCGTCATCATACGGAGTGGTTTTTTGATTTACAAGATCAGTAAAAGCGATCACTTTATTTACCAAGTCAGGATGTGTTGCATCTATACCCGTATCGACAACTCCTACTCGCACTGTTTTTCCAGTCAGATACGGTTTTGCGATGCGAAGTTGCGGGATCATTATTTTCTGCAAACCATATGTAAACTGAGGTTCATCCCGCATTTGCGAAGGCGCCAGCCAACGACCCCGTTTCGGAGAAATTAAATGCACAGATGAATTGGCATACACGTAATTAATTGACGGCTCTGTTGCGAGCGAACCAAGTTCTTTAACTGGGAGATCTAGAATCATCCCGTTTATAAGCCAAAGAGAATAGTGCTGATTGGTAACGCCGGCTCGGGACCACATTCCTAATTTTTGGGCGAATGCTGATTGGCTATTTTTAGCATTTTGAATCATCAAACTTTCAACCTGAGCACGAGCCTGCGCTGATCTTATTGGAGCCAATAGAGATCGTGTGGGTGAATTTTGCGACTTGAACGTTAAAAGGACTCGAACGATTCGTGAATCTTGCGACCGCCCTACATAAGGCTGCAACAACGGATCAAAACGGGCTGCTTCTGTTTGCAAACTGAAACTGGCTAATAGCACGAAAAGAAATTTGATCATAGTCCATCCGCAATTTAAAAGCTTTAAATAACGTTCTAAAGCGTATTCTAAAAGCACTGAAGATCAAGCAAAGGATTGGAATAATTTACTTGAGAATTCACTTTTTTTAGGCCACTTATAGGTCACCGTCCGCTAACAAAGGATTTCTATTATGGAACCCATAAACATCAGCAATAAATTATTTAATAATCCAACGCAGTATCTTAAATTCAGTGAAAAAGTAAATTCTTGGGATGGAACTCGAATAGATTTGGCAGATCCTAAATCAACTCGGGCCTTAGTTGCGCTTATGGATATGTTTGCTGTGTTAGGTGGAGCCGCTTCCCACTATGGCGGTCCCGCAGCCTTTGCTGAATTGATGAGTGCGGTTCATGGATTGATGTTTTTAAAATCTACAAAAGCCGGAAAACAATGGCACGAACAATTTCATTTTGTAAACGATGCCGGTCACTGTGAAAATGGACTCTACGCTTTGAAAGCAAACTATGAAGTGGCTGGATTGAAAATTGAAAGTCTAAAAGGATTTCGCTCGATTACTTCACCGTTGACGGGTCATGGGGAAGTGCATTTATTTTCTGAGGGTGTGTTTTTAAGCAACGGTCCGCTTGGGTCAGCGTTTCCCCAAACTTTGGGATTGGCTCTAGGTGAAAAATTATCTGGAAAAATGCGCACAACAATTTGTTCGATATCAGATGGCGCGTGCATGGAAGGCGAAGCCCGTGAAGCGATCGCCAGCATTCCGGGCCTGGCCGCTAAGGGAATTCTTGCGCCCTATTTATTGATAATCAGTGATAACAATACAAAATTAAGCGGACGAATTGATAAAGATAGTTTTGCAATGGCCCCCACCTTTGCATCACTTAAAACAATGGGTTGGGACGTGATTGATTTGCAAAAGGGCAACGATCTGCAGTCGTGTTTCGATATGGTAAATCAAGCTTTGGATCGAATTCAAAAAAATCCAAATATTCCGGTGGCCATTCATGCACGCACGGTGAAAGGCATCGGAACTAAAAAAACAGCAGAAAGCAGTTCGGGCGGTCACGGATTTCCACTTAAAAGCCCAACCGAGCTCGCTGCGTTTTTAACAGAGATATATGATGGCAAACCATACCCAAAGGAATTTGACCAATGGATTCAGGAACTCGTCAATTGGGAAGCTAAAATATTTGCTAGTGGAAAAAAAGATTCCGGCGAAAAAATTCAAAAAGGTGTTTCCAGCGCTTTAATTCAATGTAAGAAAAATGGTTTGCCGGTACTTTCAATTACCTCTGATTTGCCTGGCTCAACGGGAGTCGCTGATTTCCGCAAAGAATTTCCAGACGCTTCGTTTGATGTCGGAGTTGCTGAAAGCAGTATGGTATCTGCCGCCGCTGGCCTTTCAAAATTAGGATTTATTCCAGTGGTCGATACGTTTGCACAATTTGGCGTTACAAAAGGCGCGTTGCCTTTAACGATGGCATCACTGTCTGAAGCACCGATTATTGGTATTTTTTCACACACGGGTTTTCAAGACGCCGCTGATGGCGCCTCACACCAAGCCCTGAGCTATATGGCGATGTTGTCATCAATACCGCACGTAGATCTTTTTAATTTGTCCTGCAGTGAAGAAGCCCATCAGTTAGTAAAACAGGCTATTGAATTATTTCAAGCCCAACTTTTAAAAAATGAAGTACCACGATCAAAAATTTTCTTTTTGGGACGTGAAAACTTTCCTAAAAACTATGGTAATTCTGTATTTAAACTTGGACAGGCGCAAATAGTGTCCGAAGCGATTTACGATAAAAATGTAATGCTTGTGGGTTCGGGTTCGACTGTCCAGTCGGCTGTAACTGCTGCCAAAGCACTGGCCGATGGTGGAATTGGCGCCCTCGTAGTGAATCACTCGCATTTAAATAGTTTTGACGTCGAATTTTATAGGCAGGCTCTTAAGAAAACAAAAGGCTATTGGGTGTTGTCTGAAGATCATCAGAAAATTGGCGGCCTTGGACAAGCGCTGCAAGCATTCTTAAATGAAAATCGAATTGAAAATCGAGTTATCCATTTAGCCGTGAAAGGCGAATTCGGGCAAAGTGCTTACACTGCTGAAGAGTTATATCAAAAACATGAAATAAGTGCTGATCATATTGCTAAGGCCGCTCGGCAGCTTTTGCTTTAGGCAGATTTTAGTTTTTTGAAGATTTTTGAATACAAGGCGATATCAAATTGTGCTTTGCCGCTTGCGACTTCGGATTGCATTTCAGAAACGGCCGCTTTGAAAGTAAATCGTGGCGCATCTTCAACAATGGCTGTTAGTTCGTATAGTCTTAAAGCAATGTGAAAGACTTTGGTCATAGGATCAAACTTATCGGAACCGACTCCATTAGGAAAACCACCTCCGTTTGGCAGTTCACGATGTTGGGCGATGACGTTAGTGACCGTGTTATTCAAGGGAACCCTTTGGCTTTTCACCAGGTAGATGGATCTTTCGGGATATTTTTTATAAAGCTCTAATCCAGCCGGTGACAATGAATCTATTTTTTGGCCAGGAACAAATTCTGGTACTTTGGAAAGCCCAATGTTGTGGAGCAGACCGGCCAGTGCAAGGTTTTCAATTTCAGTTATCGAAAGACCTAACAGGTGACCAACAAGGGCGGCAAAGTTAGAAAGGTAAATTGCATCATTGTAAAACGTCCTGTGTTGTCCGGAAACCTTGTACATTTGCTCTTGGGCTTGTTCAAAAGTGTAAGCATTTAAAAGGTTGTATTCATTTAGCACCTTTTTGCATCTTTCTAAAATACCTTTTCCAATTTCAAAATTATTTGCTTGGTCACTAAAAAATTCGGCCATGATTTCAAAAATTACTCGTTTAGCTTTAATTGATTTTTCAGTTAGTGAAACTTTATTTTCATTTGAGGAGTCGCTTAAAGAGGTTCGTGAATATTCCAAAAACTGTTTTGTTTCCGTTTTTTGAAAATAAACATGCTGTTTTGCTTCTTTGATTTTTTTAAGGTCTCCGGGGGGAGTTCCCTTTTTTTTAATCATTATAGTTTTTTGATTGGTGGGCAAATGGATAAACAAATCAAAATTTATATTTTCTTCGGCACTAAGTTCATTGAGATCGATTGAATTTAAGGCCGCTAACGGCACATCAGATCCAAAATCTACCGGCGCCAGTTCTAAAATTAAGTCGCTGATAAATTCGCGATCAAAATGAAAATGAACGATTCGATCCGCACCATTTTTTTTAAATAATGTAAAATCAATAGGGTTTTCAGCCCCATGCAGAATCATGACTGGACACGAATAGGTTGATTTCATAACTTGGGTGCACTCGGATGCAAGTCCCAGTTCGGCTTGGCCGTCGACTATAACTAGAATTGGGTTACAATTGGCGGGCGGGTTTTCCAAAAATAAGTTGAGATCGTCTACGGCTAAAAGTTCATAGAATTTCAAGTCGGAAATAAGGCCATTTAGAAATTCCCAAGTATTTTTTTGAGCGTTTGCTAACAGTACTTGGTGAATTACTTTTGGCTCGGTCATTTCAGGTGACCGTTAGCTCAACGAAAAATTCACTTTTATTTTTTAAGATAAAAGGAACGACAAGGGTCGCCCCGGATTGACCTTTTGACACGATAAAGTCACCTCTAACGACAGTTGGAATAGCCATGTCGAATTTGTAGCCTCGTTGATTTAAACTCGTTTTTGCCGAACCGTAAATCATGTTTGTCAATTCACCAACAGCATCGGCCACTTCAGATGAAACTTCGGTGTGAGTTTCTCCGATCATATTTTGAATTATTAGAAAAATGGCGTCTTTTGGAAACGAGATTACCAAAGTTCCCCGCATCGGAGTCGCTACCATTCCAACAACGCCGGCCACATCCCCGCGTCGCTGAGACGTCTTTTCGACGAACGGTTTTCCGCAATCGACCTCTGTTTGGGCCATGGCTGAGAGTGTTTTACTAACACCTTCTATAAATGCGTTGATAAACTCTTTGTCCAAAAGTGGATTTTTGATAATGGGAATTGCTGACATTTAATTTCCTATGCTGCTTTAGCGGTTTTGTTAAATTTAAGCCAAACGTTTTCTAATTTTGCTTTTAGTGTGTTCGAATTGAATGGTTTTACCACGTAGTCAGAAACTCCGGCTTTAACGGCTTCAAGAATTTGAGTCTGTTCACTTTCAGCGGTTACCAGCATAAAGGGAACGCCTTTAAATAGAGGATTGGCTCGGCAGGTCTTTAGCAAATCTATCCCCTGCATTTTGGGCATATTCCAATCAGAAATAATCAAATCGTAAGGAGTGCCTTTTGCTTTAGCGGCTTCAATCAGGGGCCAGGCCGTTGCGCCGTCATCAGCCTCTTCCATATTTGTAAACCCAATTTCAGTCAGATTTTTTTTTATGATTTTTCGCATTGTGGAAAAATCGTCTACAATTAGAATTTTTGCAGTCAAAGGAAACATTTTACACTCCTATTGTTGTAAATCGTATTAGTTAACATTACGTAACCTACCTATCGTATTTTTCATTGAATCAATTAAGACCAATAAAAATGTCCGTGACCCAAGCTAGCCTAAAAGCCTGCTTTTTTTTCTAACAAAAACTTGTTAGGCGGTTTTTTGCAGCGGTTGTCTCTTTTGATAAGCTATGGCACCCTCAACATCTATTTGCTCATAGTCACTTGAAAACCCCAAAAGGCTCTCTCCAGATCCCAAAATAAGAAATCCACCGGGTGCTAGCTTTGCTGTAAGGCGCTTTCGTGCGCGAATAGAAATGAGAATTAAAAAAGCATCTAGTCATTCGTCCCTTGCCGGCCCTTTTGTTCGGGGTGCCTTGAAGTTAGATTTGTCCCTGTTGCGGGCCCATGTGGGGCCTAGCAAAAACGCAAGCCCGTTGCCTTTGACCACTAAAGAATTTAAAATTCTGGCAACTTTGGCGCAGAATGAAGATAAGGTGTATTCCAGACAAGACCTTGTAAAATCGGTCTGGGGCGAAGGCGTTCATATTCAGGAAAGGACCGTCGATTGCCATATTTTTGGATTAAGAAAAAAATTAGGGGATTATTCAGATTATATTGAATGTATCCCATCCGCTGGTTATCGATTTGTGAATATCGCAGGGACTATTTAGTCTCTTTTAAAGACCCAAAGAATCGATTTGTTTTTTCCAAAATATATAATCAGAGTATTTATAAAGATGTTCGTAAAGGCACAATTCATTGGCGGCACGGACATAAGGATGAGCCAGGAAACCTTGCCGGCGACGTTCTCCTTTTTTAATAAAAATTTCAATATTAGTCAAAGACGGCATAAAACTTATAGTTCTAAAAAAATGAATGGCTTCTTGTTTAAAAACGCCCAGTTCGTCTTTCATGACACGATTTAAAAGTGTATTTTCCTCCAAATCGACTTCTCCGACGAAATCAATTTCGATCGACGCTTTGATAAACGAATATAAAAATATCAAAAATAAGTTTGATGAATCACTATCGTGCACAATCAGTTTTTTTAAATCATGCAGAGTATTTAGGAAAATAATCTGGGCGTCCTGATTGTGAAAAAGATC
>JAYTTH010000469.1:0-3591 GCA_043745515.1 Pseudobdellovibrionaceae bacterium
TGTAAAACTCATGGTCTCTGGCTTCATGTCGATGCCGCATGGGGTGGACCAGCCATGTTTAGCAGATCTTTATCAAAGCTAATGATAGGTTCAGAACTAGCGGACTCGATGACATTTGACGCTCACAAATTATTTGGAGCGAGTTTGACAAGTAGTTTTTTTCTTACCAAACACGCGTCGATACTTTTAGAGGCCAATGATGTATCGGGTGCCGATTATTTATTTCATAATAATGACTCGCAGTTAGATCGAGGCAAGTTGTCTTGGCAATGTGGCCGCGGCGCTGAAGCAGCCAGTTTTTGGACGCTTTGGAAAAGCCTTGGGACAGCAGGTTTAGGAAATTTAGTAGACAGTCTGCTATCTGTAAAGAATGAAACGCTGGCGTGGATTCAAGAGCAACCTAGAATAAAACTTGTGGCAGAACCAAGTTATTTAAATATTTGTCTTCGCATTCTGCCTCCGGAAGGCCATACAATGGATAACCAATGGTCTTTAAAAGTGCGCCAGAAATTGATCGATAAAAACTTAGCTATGGTCAATTACGCGACAGACAGAGAAGGGCCTTTTTTACGACTGATTCTGGCTCATCATCGATTGACCTTTAGGCATGTTAAACAAATATTAGAATGGGCGCTCAGCATTGACCCAGCCTAGCAATCTCTATATTGATCCTGCGACGCTGATTTTGTTAAAATCCCGGGACCGAGATTTTCTGAGTCGGCTTTTCATTGAAACTAATCCTTATTTGGTTAAGGTTTGCGCCTCCCATAAGTTTTTCAAAGATATCGCTGAAGAACTCATTCATCAAACTTGGGAAACGTTTTTTACAAACCTGGACCAGTTTGAAGGTCGGTCACAACTGCGCACATTTTTGTGTGGAATTCTATTTAATAAAATCCGCGAACACCGAAGAAAAAATGGTAAATTTGTTTTTGAAGAAGATCCCGAGACCTATGTAAATTCAGCATTTTCAGCAGAAGGCTGGTGGAAAACTGATCCAGTATCGCCAGAGGTGAGTTTTCAAAATAAAGAAATGACCTTGTTTGTAAATGATTGCCTGGAAGGCTTGACCGAACAGCAACGTTCGGTTTTCATCCTAAAAGAAGTCGACGACGATGAACCAGATGATATCTGTAAAGAATTGGGCTTAACAATCTCTCACTTAAGAGTCCTACTATTTCGAGCCAAAGAAAAACTACGCAAATGTTTAGAAGGAAAAGCACAAGGAAACTCAGCAACATGAAACTAACAGATCGAATTCGTAAGATTTGGCACCATAGCTATTATTCGATTGGTTCCGAAGGGGGCGTTCTGTTTGCACTTCGTTGCAAAGAGGTCGCTGAAATCGTCGATTTAAAAGAAAAAAACCTGTCGGTGGCAAAACGATTTCGATTTTTTTTGCATTTAAGTCTTTGTCAAAGCTGCAAAAATTATGAAAATTTGCAAATTTATTTAAAAGCTTTGGCTAAAAAAGCCATATCAAAAGAAAATCCAACGATTGACCTTTCTAAATTGAATAAAACTCTCTTAGATAAGTTTTCAAAAAAAGGCACAGATTAAACTCTTTAGAGGGCCTATCCGTTTCTCGTTCAATTCGCAACAGACACAATCAAACATTTCATTATAGCTTACATCAGTTTTGGTTATGAACTCCGATACCTTGTGTCCAACTCGCAAAAGGCTTGGGAATTCAGTTATTCTGCAGGACACTTATCCAGTAACGAAAACTGTCTTCCAAGGGGGGAAAACACATGATCCGCACAAAATGGATTTTAGCGTCACTCGTAAGTCTTTCACTGTCTGCACCGGCTCAATCAGTAATGTCAACTGATGATATTGAACTTGAACAACGGATTGGCGAAACTTTAAAATCAAACACTCAATCTGTTCAAAAAACACCAATTCACGCGGTTACGCTGTTTGAACTTGCGAGCTTTCTAAAGAAAAGCGATAGCAAACAAAAGAATTGCGTGGACGATAAAAAAGTCACGTTTGCTGACAAATATGTTTTAACCTATGATGCGCAAGGAAGCCCTTGTCGTGTTTACGATCTGTCTTTTCCTAATTTGCGCGCTCTTTTAAAAACGACCTCGTTTTTTCAAGTACCAGTTCGAACACTTACTTCAAAAGACTTTTTAAATGCGCTGGACAATGATTGGGAATCTATTCAAAGACGAAACGCGGGCTTTGGGTTTTTATTCAATGCCAGAACTGCAGCTAAAAATAGCTTTGTTTCCACTTTAAAATTCAAAAACAAACCGCAAGCAGTTTGGGGATCCCAGACAACATCGACTGATGTGGGATTGCCAAAATCATTTACCCTTGCTGATTTAGAATTGAACGCAAATTTGCAATTACCGGCTCAGACCAAAGCGGATATGGCTGATTTGTTAACTCAACTGGACGCGGATAGTTCGCTTACAGCTGAAAAATCTAATCAAATCCGTGCCTATTTTCAGCAAGTCATGAGTAAACCTGAAACCATGCTTGCCACCGTTAAATTTAACTTCAATGACCTTACTAAAGTTTATGATGTCATCTTAGACGCTGATTTTTTACCACTTATGGGCCCTGTCGAATTGATCAATTTTCAAAGACAATACAAAGGCACCGTAGAAAAAATGTTTCGTGGTCTTCTTGGTGGCATCTTAAAGCAAGCAGCGCGATTTATTCCAAACAAAACGGTTTCAGCTGTTGTTGAAGTCGTCGTAGAAGATCTTTTTGAACAAATTGATATAATGTACGACTATCAATCCAATCGTCTTGAAGAAACTTTAAAAAATATTAGTAGCTACCCAACCCTTTCAGCGGCAGATGCCGGACCTCTGGGAACGCGAGCTCTTAATATTCTTTACGGTCAAAAATCAGATTTAATGACTACCTATTTGATGTCCGTAGTTCAAGGAACTCAGTTTGATTGGCAAGCCTTTGAAAAATTAGGACAGACAAATCGTTATAATATCGAAAAACAACGCCAAATAATGATGGATACAACTAACAATCGTTTGGTTTTAGAAAAAAAGTGCACTACTGAAATCGTAAACGAATATTTCGCAATCTGCACTCGAAATGGAGTCAAAGACGGTCTGTATTCGTTAATTTCAGAACAAAGTCTGCCTTTTAAAAATATGGGCGCACCTTTGATCCATCGATACAAGCGCCCCTATGAGGTGCCGGTAATCCGCGGAATGACTTGGCTGCTGTCAGTAGGACTGCGTGTTGTGGGCTTACCGCTTAATCGCACAATTACTTATCAGCTGAATTCGTATTTAAAGAATTTTCTGCGGGCCGGAATCTTAGATGAAGCGTTTTTGCAAAATGATTTGTTTTCAAATCAAATGAAGGGTGTCGCCAATGCTGAATCACAAAAACTTTTATCGTGGCTGTATGTTCAAAATTTGAATCCATTGATGCCAAAAAGCTATCAGTTTGAAAATTCAATAATTAAAGCAAATAAAACCTTACTTGGAATAAACTAGGAGAAACAAATGAAATTATATGCCTATACGGTTGACTAAGGTTAGTGGTTTGAGTAGTAAAAGTAGTGGCAAAACCAAAGTACCCAAAAACGCTGTTAGAGTTCGTTGCGCA
>JAYTTH010000470.1:0-3588 GCA_043745515.1 Pseudobdellovibrionaceae bacterium
CGACGGGAGTGCCGCTACTGGACGACATTGTGAGCTTGGCGCCATTCACATACAAAGAAAACGGAACAAACGAATTTTTTATAGGATCTGTGTGCCTCAAACGACCGTCATGTACAGATGAAAAGGTCACACTGTACCCAGCGTTTGTTCGAACTCGTAAATCAAAATTAGACGAAGCGCCTTCAGACAAAACTCCAAAATTCATCGTGCGGCTAGTACTGCCCAAAGCAAATCCCCCACCGGCGTCTATTATTGAAAGCGCGATCATTTTTGCGATACTAATAGAAACATTCACATTGGCCGTTGCCACCGGGGTTGAAAAAGCCAAAGGGTCACTGCCCTCGTAAAGATGAAGCGTAAAACTATCTGTGTAGGTGCCCGCAGCTGCAAAGGTCGGGGTGGTGGCAAGGCTTTGGGGAATTTCAAAGTAGTATAAAACATTTTGCGAAAGCCCAGTTCCTGATTGAAAGCCACTGGTAATTACATCATCTGCCGATGTGATATCTGGCGAATCTTTCAGAGTTTTAGAAAGTGCGTTGTCTTTATAGAGTTGATACCGAAGCGTATTGCCGCCACTGGCCCCGCGCCGGCCCGTATAAGCGGCTGCCCCGCCCTTTGTGATACCAATTCCAAAATTGCAACTATCCACATTGGCCTTGTCGACTCGGATTTGAACCGCGATATTTGTAAAATTTAAATCCCAGGCTATCGAAATGTCATTGGCTGAAAAACTGAGCCCGCAATCCGCCATCACGGGCGCTGCATTTAGAACAAAAACAAGTACGATGTAGCGAAAAAATATTTTCATAGTCACTCTCTTATTTTTTTAATAGATGAACGTCACCCAGGTCATAATCTCCAAAACTTGTTTTTGGAATTTCAAAATTAAAAACTTGATAGTCATCTGTCAGAATTTCCAATCGATAGCGGCCTGGCCTAAATCCTTCGGATCGCAATATGCCTTTTCGATTCATAAATATAATAATGGGTTCTAGCGACAAATCATCCAGGTATACAGCTCGTCCTGCCGCAGTTAAAGGTAACCCATCTGGCGAAAATATTTTTGCGCTTAAATAAATAGTAGCATCCGTGCCAACAGCAAATGCGTAACCACTTTTGTAAGGCGGATAAATATCAAAGTGATCTCGCGGAATGGTCAGTTCTGGTGGCACTTCTTTACCACCAATAATAATAGTACTTTGGTTGTACGAGCTCAACTCGGGAAGGGCGGCATTCCCCCACCCGTCAGTTCTAGCCAAATAAGAGCCTTGAGTTTCAGGGTTCAACTGAAGCGGCTGCCCTTTGAGGTTTTTAACAGGTGCAATGATTGCAAAACTATCCGTTACGGGCCTGCTTAAGGAAAAATACCCATCGGCAAATAACAATGCAGTGCCTAGTTGAAGTGTCGTAATCTGATCTGATTTACGTTTGGTACCACCCGTGCCCACGGCAGTCCCGTCCCGTTCTTTTGGAAGAATAATTTCATAGGTCAATGAACTTCGCGCGCGATTGCCGTTGTAATCCAGTCCCCCAGAATACCCTTTTTCAGATTGGCCATCTCTGGTGGACGCAAGATATTTCACGGCACCGGTTCCGTTATCGGGCGAATACGACCAATCGGCTCGCGTCGAGGAATCTGTCGTGTTATGAAGTGCTGTTACGACTTGTTTTTCTTTTGGCATCGACCAGATCATAAAAACCGACGCACTGACGTCTTCATCGCCGCGCTCGGTCCGGTTATGACGAAGGGTCCCACTTACGCCCAAGCCACTGTCCCAGCGGCGATTTACACCCAAGGTAATCGTAAAGGAATTATCGACGGCGCCTTGGGCTGCTAAAAATCCCATTTTATTGATGTTGTAGGAAAGCCCATAACTTAGACTTGAAAATTTTGAGAGCGGTTGTGAATAGCCGGTTGATAATTCATAGTTTCTGCGCGTTCCATCAAAATTGGGAGACCCAAGAAGGGCAAAGGTTTCGGATTGATATTTTAGTCCTAAATTAAAGGTGCGCTGTAATTTTTCTTCACCAACTTGGTCAGTGAAAAAGAAAAATTCAGAAACGGCCGCGCCATCTGGCGCCCCTAGGTAATGACTGTAAGCCGCCTCTGTTTTAAAGAAACCCAAATTAGTCGACAATAGATACTCTAATCCAAAAACAGTTTGAAATTTATCATTTTGAATATTAACACCAGCACTGGTTGTTTCGCTTATACCATAGCGATGAAAAGCGGACAGTGTCGTTTTACTTGAATCATAAATCCGCTGACTATCTATAGTTGTAGACGGCGCGCCTACCGCATAGGAAAATTGATGTAAGCCTGGCTTTAGAAGCTCCGCGCTTGAAAAATATGAATAGTTAACTGTTTCCGTTCTTCCGACATCATCCACAATTTCAAATCGAATTTCATTCACTCCCGAAGCAAACGGAAAGTCCTGAATACTGTGTTTCCCCGCTGGTAAATCTAGAACCTGCACCATTTGGTTATTGATCCAAACAAACACTTTTGAATTTCTTTGTAAAAATAGTTCGTAGCTCCCAGACGGAAACGTCAATTTCGAAGGGGACATATAGAATTTGCGAGTCATCGAAAATCCGGCCATGGATCGAAAGGATTGAAAACCCGTTGTTGGGTAGTTTAGGTCACCAAAAGAGGTTCGAACAAGTTCAGAAGAAAAATCCCTAATAATCCTCACGTCCTGCCTAGTAAATGCAGGTACTGTCGAGTCCGCGGCCCGCTGTTCAACATAACTTCCATAGGCTTCTAAATTGAAACTGCCAAGCCGAGTTCCATTTTCTAATTGAGCTCGTAATGGCGATCGGGTATCTGATTCTGAATTTGCATTTCTGGTATCAAAAACCTGGCTCGTATCGATATTTAAATAACTGCTAAAAACCGCGGGCGCTTCGGGGGCGATCTTAGATTGTCCGGAACCGCTGCGTAAAATTTTTGAAACCCCTTCTTTTTTTAATTCCAACGGTAATATAAGTTGAATATTTAGTTTAGCTTCGCTGTAAATCAGTTTAAATTCACCGTTTTCAAATTCTTTTATATGGACCCATTCGTTTTCAAATTTCTTTTGATTTTCAGATTTGGAAAACCATTTGGGATCTACGTAGTCTTGCAAAATTCTTTTTAATTTTTGCGCCTCCATAACTAAATCACTGTCTGTATTTGGCTTGGTCCTAATTTGTCCTAGTGCTTGTTTTTCACCTTCGATTATCAATGGCATAATGACTTCGTCATCGGGATTATCAGAGGCCTTTTTTTTTGTTTTAAAGGCTTTGTCGGCCAGGTTATTAAATCGCTCTTCTTCTTTTGAGTTCCACGTTTTTTCTGGAATTTTTGGTCCTGAGGTTGGGGCTGGTGTGACCGCCTGCTTAACGGGCAGCGGCTGAGTGGGTTGATTAAGGGAAACGGCTGGAACTGCGATGGGGTCTTTCGTGGCTACCTGGGGAGGCGGCTCGCTTACTACTTTTAAGTTAGCCAGAGTTTCTGGTTCGTCCTTAAAAACTTCGAATTTATCTAGAAGTCTAAAGAATTGTTCGGAGATATAGTACCCACGATAACGCCCGTCTTTTATCTGA
>JAYTTH010000471.1:0-13434 GCA_043745515.1 Pseudobdellovibrionaceae bacterium
GCCCCTCCGAGCGACAAGCCCGAAATGCACTTTCAATTTCAGAATCTTGCCTAACAACACGCATTCCCTTGCCGCCACCGCCCGCAGACGCTTTGATAATAATTGGATAGCCAACTTCATTTGCTATTTTTTTTGCATCTTCAAATGTATCAATTCCGCCTTCGCTGCCTGGAACCGTCGGGACTTTCGCTTTTTTCATCAAAGCTTTTGCAGACAGCTTGTCGCCCATCGCCTCAATATTGGCAACAGTGGGTCCAATAAACACAATACCGGCTTCTACGCAGGCTTTTGCAAAATTAGTATTTTCAGATAAAAAACCATAACCCGGGTGAATAGCATCGACCTTGGCAGCTTTTGCCACCTCTATAATTTTTTTAATATTCAAGTAAGAATCCTTAGACGGTGCGGGTCCAATATTATAGGCTTGATCCGCCAAAAACACATGTAAACTGTCTCGATCAGCATCACTGAAAACTGCGACCGATTGAATTCCTAGCTCGCGGCAGGCACGGGTAATTCGAATTGATATTTCACCGCGATTCGCAATTAAAATTCGTTTAAAAGGTATCTTAAAGTCCATTTTCGATCTCCTAAAGCGGAATATTTCCATGCTTCTTAGCAGGGTTAACATCTTTTTTATTTTTCAACATTTCTAGCGAATCAATAATTCGTTTTCTAGTAAGCGCAGGTTCAATCACTTCGTCGGTGTAACCCAATTCGGCGCTAACGTATGGATTATTAAATTTCTTTTCATATTCAGCAATCAATCGAGCACGCTCTGCCACCGGATTTTTAGCTTTTTCAATTTCGCTTCTTGAAATAATACTAACTGCGCCCTCGGCACCCATAACCGCAATTTCAGCCGACGGAAAAGCTAAGTTTACATCTGCGCGAAGCAATTTTGAACCCATCACGATATAGGCGCCACCATAGGCTTTGCGAGTAATTATCGTGACCTTAGGAACAGTGGCCTCCGCGTAAGCATATAAAAGTTTAGCGCCGTGAGTGATGATTCCGTTCCACTCTTGTTCTTTACCTGGCAAAAACCCAGGCACATCCACAAAGCTCACAATTGGAATATTGAACGCATCACAAAAGCGAATGAATCGAGCGGCTTTTCTAGAGGCCTCAATATTCAAACAACCCGCCAAGATTTGAGGTTGATTTGCAACCACTCCCACTGGGCGACCATTGAAGCGCGCAAAACCAACTATCATGTTCATTGCATAGTTTTTATGAACTTCTAAAAAATAACCCTCATCAACACACTCTGTAATTACTTGAACCATGTCGTATGGTTTTTTTGGATTGTCTGGAATTAAATTATTGAGCGCCTCAACTATCCTATCGGGAGGATCATTCGAAGGTAAAATAGGCGCATCATCCAAATTATTGGCTGGTAAAAAATTTAGCAACTCACGAATCATCAGTAAACAGGTTTTATCATCATCAACTGCAAAATGAGCAACGCCCGATTTTTGCGAATGCGTCGCGGCCCCGCCCAAATCTTCTTTGGTCACATCTTCATGAGTTACGGTCTTAATAACATCTGGACCAGTTACAAACATGTAACTGGATTTACTAACCATGAACACAAAATCAGTGATACTTGGAGAATAAACAGCACCACCAGCGCAGGGACCCATGATGGCTGTAATTTGCGGAACTACGCCGCTGTTTAAAACGTTGCGAGTAAAAATATCGGCATAACCACCCAGAGATTCGATACCTTCTTGAATTCGCGCTCCGCCCGAATCATTAATTGAAATAAAAGGCGCTCCGTTTTTTGAAGCCAGATCCATAACTTTACAAATTTTATTGGCCTGCGTGCGGGACATGGATCCACCAAAAACCGTAAAGTCTTGACTGGATACGTAAACCAATTTTCCATTAACGCGTCCATAGCCAGTTATAACACCATCACCAGGCGTAAGAGTCTTTTCCATTCCAAAATTTGTACATCGATGTGTCATCAGTCGGTCAGTTTCAACAAAACTTCCAGGATCTAGTAAAACATCGACTCGCTCGCGCGCCGATAGCCGGCCACCCTTTTTGTGTTTAGCAACGCGCTCTTCGCCGCCGCCCTTCATTGCGTCTTCATTTTTTCGCTCTAACTCTTGAATTTTTTGAAAATTCAAATTGGTCGTATCCATGAATGCTCCTCGGTCTTTGTTCTATAATTTTAAATATATTATTTATGGGTGACTGCGGCCGTATAACCTTGGGAAGGGGATCGTTTCCCGCACATGGGGCAATCCGCAAATCCAGGTAACCGTACGCTCGATCCCCAACCCAAAACCACTATGCGGAAAAGAACCATAGCGGCGCAAATCCAAATACCACTGAAAATCTTTTTCATCCAATTTGTGTTCTTTGATTTTAGTCATCAATTTTTCTATGCTTTCTTCGCGTTGGCCACCACCAATGATTTCGCCATACCCCTCAGTGGCAAGTAAATCGCAACCCATAGCATAACCAGGCTCTTTCGGATCTTCTTTCATGTAGAAAGCTTTGATGGCTTGTGGGTAGTGGTGAACGAAAACAGGCTTGTCGAATTTTGATGATACAATTGTTTCATCGGTCGCACCAAAATCATCACCTATGATAAATTCTGGATTTTCTTTTTTAATCATCTGCGCTGCTTCGTTATAGTGCAGGCGCGGAAATGTTCCTTTTATATTTTCAAGCTTACTCATATCGCGCTCGATAGCCTTAAATTCATCAGGGCGATTTTTAATGGTTCTTTGGACGATATATTCAATGAACTGCTCTGCCAATTCCATATTGTCATACATATCGTTAAACGCCACCTCAGGCTCGACCATCCAAAACTCAATTAAATGCCTACGAGTTTTAGATTTTTCAGCCCGAAACGTCGGGCCAAAACAATATACTTTTCCCAAAGCCGCCGCAGTAGCCTCCATGTACAGCTGCCCCGATTGAGACAAGTACATTTTTTCGTCAAAGTATTTAGTTTCAAATAAATTAGAAGTTCCCTCGCAAGCGCTTGGGGTAAATATAGGCGCGTCGGTCAATGTAAATCCACGGCCATCAAAAAAATCACGAACAGCTGATACGATTTCATGTCGAATGCGCATGATTGCGTGTTGTCGCTTGGACCGCAGCCACAAGTGCCGATTTTCCATTAAAAAATCAGTGCCATGATCTTTTGGGGAAATAGGATAATTGTCCGATACAGATATAATTTCCAAGGTACGCGCACCAATTTCGTAAACATTTTCGTGTTTGGGATGCTTTTTAACTACGCCAGTAATTTTAACAGAACTTTCTTGAGTCGCCTTTTCAAAAATCTCAAGAGCTGCGTCATCACACTCGCCTTTAAAAAAAACACACGGAACAACCCCAGTCCCATCTCGCAATTCTAAAAACTTTACTTTTCCGGATGATCGCGATTGATAAACCCAGCCTTTAAGTTCAACTTGTTCGCCAATATGATTTTTCAAATCACTGATAAAAAATCGCATAAAAACCTCTTCGCAATTTTTTATCCGATTTACGGGATTAATCCAACCAAAATTCGCTTCGAACAGGCCTGATTCTAGGCCGGTTTATATTTGAAAAATGGCGCTCTGTTTAATATGTGATTTAGCGATTTAAATAGTTGTAGGCTTTAAGCAAATTGAGTCGACCGCGGGACACAACTCGAAACTCATGATTTGGCGTTACATCAACTGATTTGATCAACGCATCTTTTATCTGGGCGGCCGTCGCTTTCGGAAAGGCGCCCATTAACACAGCGGCAGCGCCGGTTACAAATGGGGCGGCCATGCTGGTCCCCTTAAGGTAATTGTACTTTTCACCCGGCGTGGTGCTCATAATCGAATCACCAGGCGCAGCCAGGTGCACCAAATTAAAACTGCTATTAGAAAACGAGGTCATTAAATCGTTCATATTCGAAGCACCCACAGTAATTTGGGTTGCCACATTAAACGCGGCAGGGTAGGTCGGTGACGTGTCTAGGTCGCGGTTTTCATTTCCGGCAGCTACAACGATTAGGACACCTTTTGCCGCAATATCATCAAAAGCATTTTTCAAAGTTGCAACACAAACACTGCCACCCCAGCTAGCATTTATTACGCGAGCCCCTTTAGCAACAACATAATTCATAGCATTAATTGCATCGCCAAGCGAGCCAGACCCATCATTTGTGATAAAAGGTGCGGCTATAATTTTAGCGCCAGGTGCAACGCCCTTCATTGTTCCACTATGATCAGAAGCAATAATTCCTGTCACATGAGTTCCATGTTCATTTTCAATAGTGTATTTGGAAACATTTGTAAAATTCATGCTGGAATAGTCGTCGACGTAACCGTTGCCGTCATCGTCCTTCCCATTGTCAGGTATTTCATTTTTATTAATCAAAATTTGATTTTTCAATTGCGAATGAGTGACGTCCACATAGGAATCCACAACGCCCACGAGTACATCTTTCCCAACCGCATTTTTCTCCCAAACTGCGCTCGCTTGAATCATGGTTTGGCCCCACGTTTGATCTGCTTCTGACGTGCTATTTGGCGTAAGAGGCTCGGACATCGTTAGCTCTTGCTGAGAATAAAACTTAAGGCGTTGGTCTCGGTGAATAACTTTAATTTTTTCCAAGTTTGTAGTAACAAAACCGTCTTTGAACGACTCTTCATTTTCACCTCGTTCAACAGTTACATGACCATCTTCCCAGTTTACGATATATTGATTTTCAACTGTTTCGGTCTGGCAGCCCTTCGGAGTAGCCTTTTCGGCGATTACATTGCTCGCTGTCTTTTGCCCTTCCTGTGCGCAGGAAATTAAAAAAGAAAAAGACGAGATAATAACTACAAGCTTTACAACATCCATGTGTTCTCCGCAGCGGTGGTCCCTCATTAGTGACTCTTGAGGGTCCGGTTCTGGTGAACTCATCGACGTATATATCTGGATGTTAGAGTCTATTAGTAAAAAACTAGACGTATGTCGTTTTCAAATACTAAAGAAAAATAGAAATGATTTTGTCAGGTATTAACCGAATTTTTAAGTCGAGTTTTGAATTGAAAAAAACTAAGTCTTTCTGCTTTGGTTTGCGATTTTGATTCTGTTAGAAAGCGTTACCATTAAGGCCTTTGACCAGCCTGGCTTTTGATATAAAACTTTTTCAAAAGTGTTAATTGGAATTTCTATCAATTCGCAATCTGTTTCAGCGACAACATTGGCGCTTCGAGGGGCTTTCGTTATAAAGGACATTTCGCCTACAAACTCACCCGAGTTGATGGGCCCCAAATCAATGTCTCCGCTATTGTTGCTTGTGAAAGCGCGCAATGTTCCTTTGCGCAGAATATAAACGAAATCACCTTTATCACCTTGTCGAAGCAAAATATCTTTGGGCGCCAAAAAACGCAGAAAGAAATCGCTAGGCTCACTGTGCGACCAAAAGTTTAAAGCACGCACCAGGCAATGATTTAGTTCTTCCAAATTTTTTGGGTCCGACAAAAACTGAAGTCTTCCGTTTACGACTTCATCTAGAAAAATTTCCTGCTCAGGAAGTTCTCCAACAAGAATTATGCTTAGATTTGCTAACGATTTAGTTTGCATAATTGTATCCATTATCTTGTCGCCACTGACTTTAGGAAGACTACGATCAACAATAATCGTATTCGGAGGCGCGTTCTCAATTTTTGTAAGTGCTTCTGAGCCATCTTTTGCTGAAAAAACTAATGAATTTGATACGTGACCTTGAATAACACCTTTCAAGAGTTCTATTTGCTCGGAGTTTTCCGATGCGATTAAAAATATTCGTTTTGCATCCAAGGCGCCATTCATTTGAAAAATTATCAGTCAACTTGGCCGCAGCAACAACAAAAATCAGAGCGTTGAAGATACCACGTTGATTTCAAAAGAGTTTTTAGATTAGTATAGAGAACGAACCAGACTTACATTCAGCAGCTGTTAAGGAGTTTTAATGAGATTGATATTATTTTTTGTAGTTTCACTTGGTCTAGTTAGGGTTGGCTTTTCTAAAACAGACGACGGGCTCATACCGCTAAGAGATTTTTTTAAAAATCCAGAGGCATCAAATTATCAAATTTCGCCCGACGGCAAATGGATATCATTTTTAAAACCTTATGAACATCGCATGAACGTTTTTGTAAAAGAAAACAAAGAGGGCGCCGAAGAAAAAAGGCTCACTTCATCCACAGATCGCGATATTCCAAATTATTTTTGGAAAGGAAACAATTATGTCATTTATACTCGCGACTTTGGCGGAGACGAAAATTTTCACGTATTCACTGTAGATATAAAATCAAAGGCAGAAAAGGATGTAACGAATTTTCCAAATACTAGGGCTGAGGTGATAGATACGCTAGAAAACGTCAAAGACGAAGAAATTATTATTTCTCATAATTTACGAGATAAAAAAGTTTTTGATGTTTTCCGTTTGAACATTAAAACTGGGAAACTAGCATTGCTGGCTCAAAATCCAGGCACGATTACTGGTTGGGTTACAGATCACAACGGCAAGCTTCGCCTAGCAGTTGAATCTGAAGGATTAAACTATCACATTTTGTACCGAGATTCAGAAGGACAAAAGTTTTCAAAAATTCTCTCGTTCACCTACAAGGACCATTTTGCTCCAATGTTTTTTACTTTTGATAATAAAAATCTTTATGCATCGTCAAACCTAAATCGAGACAAAGCCGCTGTCGTTGAATTCGATCTCAAACTTAAGAAAGAAACAAAAATAGTTTATCAACATCCAGATGTCGATGTTGAGGAACTAAACTATTCACGGAAGCGAAAAGTTTTAACTTCGGTTCGACTAACGACCTGGAAAATAATCCCGCAGTTTATTGACCCGATCGCCGAAAATATTTTTAACAAAGTTGCTGAAAAAATGATTGGAAAAGAAGTTCGATTTGTGTCAGCCACTAAAAATGAAGATTTGTTTGTAGTTCGGACTATTTCAGACCGAACGCTGGGCGGCTTTTATATTTATGATTCCAAGAAGGATGAGCTTAAATTGCTAGCTAATATAGCGCCCTGGCTTGAAGAAGAAAAATTGAGCACAACAAAGCCGGTTAGTTACCAGTCACGGGATGGTTTAACTATCAATGGCTACCTTACTTTGCCTAAAAATAAAAAAGGTAAAAACCTTCCAATGGTCATCAACCCGCATGGCGGCCCATGGGCTCGGGACATTTGGGGTTACAACCCCACGGTTCAATTTCTGGCTAGCCGAGGCTACGGCGTCCTCCAAATGAATTTTCGGGGCTCAACTGGCTACGGAAAATCATTTTTGCTCGCGTCCTACAAGCAATGGGGACTAAAAATGCAAGACGATATTGCTGATGGTGTAAACTGGTTAGTTCAAGAGGGAGTCGCAGACAAAGACAAAGTGTGTATTTATGGTGGCTCATACGGCGGCTATGCAACCCTATCTGGTTTAGTTAGGAACCCGGAGCTTTATGCCTGCGGCATTGATTATGTCGGAGTTTCTAATTTATTTACTTTTATGAACACCATCCCACCCTATTGGTTAACAGAGCTTGAAAAGCTTTATGAAATGGTTGGGCACCCCGAAAAGGACAAGGCGCAATTGACGGCCACCTCGCCCGCCCTAAATGCTGACAAAATCAAAGCGCCTTTGTTGGTCGTTCAGGGCGCGAAGGATCCACGGGTAAATAAAGCGGAATCTGACCAAATGGTTCAGGCGCTGGAAAAAAGAGGCGTAAAAGTCCAATATATTGTCAAGGATAACGAAGGCCATGGCTTTAGAAATGAGGAAAACCGATTCGAATTCTACGAAGCCATGGAAGCCTTTTTGAAAAAAAATATAGGCAACTAGGGTACGATCGTTTTTCGGCATAGCCCTTGCTATTCCTTTTGTTCTAGTTTGAGAGTTTGTTTTGGCCGACTTGAAAATGGAATCTTAGAAAGATTTACATCAATGTGACTGAAACTGACACTTTGGCCGGGGTTTCAGAATAATTGGGGATGTCATGTTAACTACGTTGTTTGTTAAAAAAATATTTTATTTTTTCACAACAGGAACTTTACTGTTTTATATCGTTTCATTTGAAACGGCGGGACGCGCATCAAGCGAAGAGCAGTCGCGAAAAGAAATGATTCAATGTCAAGAAAACGTCCGCAAAATGAACTCTGGCAAGCCCTTCACATTAAAAAACAAGTTTCAAATTACCTACAAAAACGTTCTTAGGCTTAATTTGGCAGAACAAAAGGCCGTGAATTACTATTTAAAAGATATGAAATCTTCGTTAATAAAAGATGGTGAATCAAACCCATTAAAAATTTCTACTTATAAGTTTGAAGATCGGGTCAACCAGGTTTTAGGATTTAAGGTAGTTGTGAAATCATGGAATGATGCCACCGAACAGGTGACCTACTTCTTAGACAAAAACCATCAAGTGCTATTCAAACACATAGATAGTTTTGTCCCACTAAAAAGTTGGACGTGTGAAAAAGACACTTAAATGACTAAAGAGATTCAATAAACTCGCGCATAATCAGTGAAAACTTCTGTTCCACATTTTTCGCTGTTTGAGTCACTTCTTCGTGAGATAGTTTCTGTCTTGAAATGCCCGCGGCTAAATTGGTAATACAACTTAAGGCGCCGACACGAAGGCCCAAGTGGTTCGCCGCAATGACTTCTGGCACGGTTGACATGCCCACAGCTTTACCGCCAAGAAGCTTTAGATAGCGCACTTCTGCTGGCGTTTCATAGGTGGGACCACTGACCGCACAATAGATACCCTTGTGATAGCGACTGCCATTTTTTTGAAATACTTTTTCCATCGATGCTATTAGCGAGCGGTCATAGGCTTCGGTCATATCTGGAAATCGAGGGCCAAGCTCTTTAATATTTGGACCCATCAGTGGATTAGTTCCCATTAAATTAATATGATCCTCTAGGATCATAAAATCGCCCGCCTGCATAGTATCCCCAAACCCACCTGCCGAGTTTGTTAGTATCAAAGTATCAATTCCTAAAAGTGCCAATGTACGAGTCGGAAACACCACAGTTTCCATGCTGTGACCTTCATAGTAATGATTTCGACCTTGAAGAATAACGACCGTCTTTTTGCCAAGCTGTCCAATTATTAGATTCCCCTGGTGGCCTTCGACCGTGGTCGGCATAAAATTGGGAATATCACTGTAAGGAATTTTACAGCTGACTTGCACTTGATCAACAAAGGCCCCTAAGCCAGAGCCCAATATTAGACCGACTTGAGGCTTAAGAGTCGTTTGACTCCTAATATAGCCGACAGTTTCAGTGAGTTTATCTAATACTAAATTTACCAAATCATCCCCTGCATTGCTACAAACTAGCAGTTTTCAAAGCGAAAGCGACCTAGAAAGCGCTGCCTAACAGAATTAAAACACTAAAGGAATCAATTAGTCTAGCGTGATTTTTCGCAGGGTCATTTTTGATGATCATGTAAAACGTTTTAAAACAAGTTTGTCTTTCTTCGATTTTACATTTGAAAAGGAAAATGATTCAAGTAAGTCTGGAATTGCATGTTGGAATAGGTCTTTGTTGTCGCCGTGGATTGTAAAGACAATGTCACCTTTTGCCAAAAGATCACCAATTTTACAATGGAACTCAATGCCAGCCGTGCTTTCTATAACATCCTCTTTGACCCTTCGGCCGGCCCGAATTTTAATGGCAGCCAGTCCGATTTTTTCGACATCAAATGAATGCAGATAGCCCTTTTTAGGAGCCAAAATAACCTGCGACAGTTTAGGACTTGGTAACTTGTCCAGAGCGCCCGAATGCAACCCACAAAGCTCTTCAAATTTTGCAAACGCTTTGCCCGAATCCAAAATCTCTTTCGCCAGCGCATAGGCCTTGTCTCGAGTTTTAAACTGACCAGTTAAAAACATCATTTCTGCTGCCAAAACTAAACTGAGCTCGCGCGTGTCGTGATAAGAATCATATCCATATTTGTTGATATGGGTCTTTCCCTGCATTATCTCGACGCATTCGTGAACTTCTAGCGAGTTGCCAGCAAATCGGCCCAGCGGCTGATTCATCGAAGTGATAAAGGCGGAAATTTTTTTCCCATATCGTTTGGCTATTTTCATTAAATATTTAGCCAGTATCGCGGCTTCTTTGGGGTGTTTCATAAAAGCGCCAGATCCGTATTTTACATCTAAAACCAACCCGTCGATACCCTCAGCCAATTTTTTTGACATGATGCTAGCGCAAATCAAGGGAATGCAGTCAACAGTGGCGGTGACGTCACGAAGGGCGTAGAGCTTTTTATCTGCTGGACAAATTTCTTTTGTTTGTCCGATGAAAGCTATATTGTGTTTTTTGACGGCTTCAATAAACTGCTCTAAAGATAGCTGAGTATTAAATCCAGGAATGGATTCTAATTTATCCAAGGTTCCACCGGTGTGACCCAAGCCACGCCCAGAAATCATGGGAACCGGGATGCCGGCCGCGGCAACAATTGGTCCAAGAATAAGACTTGTTTTGTCGCCAACTCCGCCAGTTGAATGTTTGTCGACTTTAAAATTTTTAACAGACGAAAAATCCACTATGATTCCGGAATTAATCATCGATTTTGTCAGCCCAAAGGTTTCTTTTTCAGTCATACCATTAAAAAAAACCGCCATAAGCCATGCGGACATCTGATAGTCGGGTATTTCCCCACGGGTGTAGCTTTGAATTAGAAAATCAATTTCATCTAGTTCAAGAACTTGAGCGTTTCTTTTTTTCCGAATTAATTCTGAAGGTAAGTACATAGTTTCCTAATAGTGTGATTTGGAATCAAGTCCTTGAATCAAGGTTACCCCAGACGACGTTCCTAATCGATTGGCTCCGGCGGCAATAAATTCCAAAGCTTGTGCCTGATCTTTAATTCCACCGCTGGCTTTTACTTTCATATGTGGACCTAACGTTTTTTTAAAAAGGAGAATGTCATTTAACTGCGCGCCCGCAGTGGAAAAACCGGTGGATGTTTTAACGAAATGTGCGCCGGTAGTTTCAATAATTTTACAGGCAGTTACTTTTTCATCCTCGCTAAGCAAAGCCGTTTCGACTATGACTTTTAAAACATGACCATGACTGGATTTTAGGACGAGCTTAATATCAGATTCGACGGCGACGTAGTCCTTGTCCTTTAAGGCGCCAATATTGATAACCATATCGATTTCGCGGGCACCCAGCGATACAGCTTGATCAGCCTCAAATGCTTTGCTGGTTGAATGATTGGCACCCAGAGGGAATCCAACAACCGAACATACTTTTACCGGTGTGCTTTTAAGCAGACCAGCACAAAATGCAGTCCAATGCGAGTTTACACAGACAGAAAAAAAACCATGGGCTTTGGCTTCCTGGCAAAGTTTTTCAAAATCACTTTTTTGGCTTTCAGGCTTTAAAAGCGTATGATCGATGTAGCTAGCTAAGTTTTCCATACCGTTAATTAAATAGATAACATTACCGTTTGTCAAAAATGAATGATGCAGTTATTATTTGGTAATAAATGAAAATATTAAACCTTGTTATTTTTATGATTGTTTTCGGATCGGCCTCAGGTGGCCGGGCCCAATCTCAATCGGTATTCAAAAGGACAACAGCAACGATTCTTTTTGCAAGTATTGGCGGCGGCGTATTGGGGCTTAGCACCTTGAGTTTCTATGGAAAACCCCAAGAGCATACAGATAATATTACGACGGGCGTTTTGATTGGATTTTTAGCAGGCTTTAGCTATGTAATGTACGACACCTACGGAATCCAATCCTCTACGGCAGAGCCGCACTACAAGCCGTTTACTGGTAACCAAGCGGCCCAGCTGGTTGCCGTTTCTGAACAGAAAAAAAGAGAACCCGCGGTAAGCTGGCCTCTTTTTTCTTTTGATTACAATTGGTGAAATAAATTTTAAGAACCGGTTTTTTTGGCAGCAGCGCCCGTTGAGGCAGGATCGCTTTCTTTGCCCAAGAAAGTCTTGGCATCCGCCGGAGCCACTTTCCCCTTTTTAACCAAATCATCGATATATTTTTCAAAGGACACCATACCAGAGCTTGAACCCGTTTGGATTGCGGATGGTATTTGATGTATTTTTCCTTCGCGAATAAGGTTAGAGACAGCTTTAGTGCTTTTCAAAATTTCATAGGCCGCAACACGGCCCTGGCCATCGGCCCGTGGAAATAGGGTCTGAGCGACTACGCCTCGCAAGCTCTCTGATAACATGGTTCGAATTTGCGCCTGTTGATTGGACGGAAACACGTCGATAATTCGATCGATTGTTTTTGCCGCGTTGTTCGTGTGAAGCGTGCCAAACACGATGTGACCAGTTTCTGCCGCGGTTAGTGCGAGCGAAATTGTTTCCAAATCACGCAATTCGCCGACTAGCAAGATATCTGGATCTTCCCGAAGAGCTGCTTTTAGGGCATTCGAAAACGATTTTGTGTGCGAACCGACTTCGCGTTGATTAATTACAGACTTAATATTTTGATGAACGAATTCAATAGGGTCTTCAACCGTGATTATGTGAGATTCAGTGGTCATGTTAATTTCATGAATCATCGCTGCTAGGGTTGTTGATTTACCGGACCCAGTGGGACCAGTAACCAAAATCATGCCGCGATCACAATCGATTAAATCTAAAATCCCTTGAGGCAGATTCAGTTCTTGCGCTGATTTAATTTTCTCTGGAATAATACGAAACACGCCAGCAAGGCCTTTTCGTTGCATATAAATGTTGCATCGAAATCGAGCCATACCTGGCACAGTGTATGCGCAATCGAGTTCCCATTTTTCAATGAAGGATTTTTTTTGCTTTTCTGTAAGAATTTCAAAAAGTAAGCCCTGAACTTCTTGGCTAGTGAGCTCTTTATAATTCAAAGGCATCATTTTACCATGAAGGCGAAGGTAAGGCGGAGCTCCGCTTGTCAGGTGCAAATCCGAAGCATTCTGCTCTACCATTATTTTAAATAAATCGTCGATTGCTGCCAAAGGCGACTCCTTCGCTGTTTCAAATCCCGTGTGACAAGCTCTTGATCGGCAACTGCTGTAAATAAATAAATAGAAAATGGGTCTAAGTTCTTAAAAGCTATTTCATTTCAGGACTATGCTTTGACTACGCTAGACTAATGTTTTACTTACTGGAGTCCGACCTCGGAAGGACCGGTACCTATGGCTGCTGAAATTTTAATCAACGTTAGACCCCATGAAACTCGAGTAGCGTACGTAGACAAAGGGATTCTGACAGACCTTAAAATCGAACGGAAAACCTCTCCGACAATGGTTGGATCTATTTTTCGGGGTATTGTGTTACGAGTGTTGCCAGGCATGCAGGCTGCGTTTGTGGATATTGGGCTAGAAAAAGCGGCGTTTCTTTATGTTGGCGATATTCGCGAAGATTTGGACTCTGATAGTTACCCAATACCAGACCTTGACCGAGAAGAACCATTAGAAGAAAC
>JAYTTH010000472.1:0-13388 GCA_043745515.1 Pseudobdellovibrionaceae bacterium
GAAACAAAAGAACCTAAACTAAAACCAGCCAAGGAGGAATCAATGGCAGATAAACATTTTAATACAGAAAACCCACTATGGAACTACGCAGGTCAAGCACAAGATGCTTGGAAAGAATTGTATGGTTTTCAAGTGAAAACAACTCAATCGTTAGTTGATCAAGCTATGAAATTTGGTCAAACGTACACAGATCATTTGTACACACAAGTAACCGAAGCGACTCGATTGTCTCAAGAAGCTTTGAAAGCAGGAACTCACCTTTCTGAAGAATTAAAAAAGAACTTTTACAGCATGACTGAAAAAGTAACTAAATAAGATCAGCGAGATCTAAAACTTAAAGAGAACCAGGAGGCCTAAAAAGGTCTCCTTTTTTTTGAGGTGAACCTTCAGTGAATAGGTAAAATTTAGGCAGCCTTTTTCAACTGATTTGCAGGGTCCTGGTAGATAGGCAAAGTAATCGCAAAACACGTATTTGAAAAAGATTCGTCGATGCAAAAAGTTCCGTTGTGGTTTTCGATGATAGTGCGGCAGAGACTGAGGCCAATGCCGGTACCTTTGCCAGCTTCTTTGGTTGTAAAAAAAGGAAGCATTATTTTTTCTTTGAGAGCGGCTGGAATTCCAGGGCCAGAATCGTGAAAGTAAATTTGAATTTTGTTTTCAATGGATTTTGAATCGATTTTAATCCATCTAGGCGACGTTTCGGCGACAGATTGCTGCTGATCTTTTAAGGCATCAATTGCGTTACCCAGTAGGTTGATGAAGACCTGAGACAGCAGTCCAGCGTTGCATTCAAGTTCAGTATCACTAGCAATATTTACTTCAATCTTAATTTCATTTCTAATTATATAGTCATTTGAAACAGTCACAATATCATCAATAATCGTACGTAAATTTGTTTTTTCATATTCGTCTTTTGGGTTTTCTCTTGAAAGCGATTTCATGCTTTTAACAATTTTGGCAATTCGTAACGCGGTTGTGGAGATTTTATTTAGACTTTGCAAGATTTCCGGTGTTGAAGCTAGGCCGTTTTCAACGGATTTCATAAGATGTTGTGTTCGTCCCAAAATAATAGTTAACGGGTTGTTAATTTCGTGAGCGATCCCGGAGGCCATTTCGCCAAGGGCGCTGAGCTTAGAATTTGCTAGCATTTGAATGTTTTGCTTTTCTATAACAGCCTGAGCTTTTTTAATTTGAGTGGTCTCTCGAAAGGTAGCCAAAACAAATTCGACTGCCGTTGGGTTGTTTTGATGCATAATGGGTGTCGCGGTTACTTCGATAGAAATTTGTGAATTGTCTTTTCGAGTCAGTGTAAGAGGAAAGTTTTTCACCATTTGGCCTGTACGGATGGCCACCTCTGTTGGTAACTCATCTTTTGGGCAAGGAGTTACACCATCGGCTTTAAAAACCTTTAATTTGGCTTCAGATAAGCTTTTTCCTAATAATTGTTCTTGAGTGCGTTCTAAAATTTGAACGATCACCGGATTCATCGCTAAAACAATTCCATTTGAATCACGCAGAAAAACGCCTTCATGAAGATTGCTAATGACCGTGTTTTTGTGGACTTCTTGTTCTAGACTTTTGTTTATCAGATGAATTTTTTGCCAAGCCAGAAAGTAGCCTACTACAGACGAACAAATAAGAATTGTAAAAGAAAACGTCGGATCAAATACAAATTCGGTAACCGGTGAAAACTCTTCATAAAAAACAAATCCTATTGATGGCAAAGCTAAAAGAGCAAGGGACAGTTTGCTAATAAAAACGCCAGATAGACCCACGATTATAAGCGAGCAGGCAATCAGAACAAAGGGAGAAAGAGTAATGACATAGTAGGAAAACAGCAATTTTGTTACAAGTAGGCTGCCGACAAAAGCCAGCATTATTTCTGCCGTCTTGGGGGTAATCTGTTTTTGATGACAAACAAAGGCTGTTAAAAGAAATAAGATTCCAAAGCCGCCATTGAATGAATAGTTAAATAGCGTTTCTGAATCCAGATATTGGAACAAGAAACCGATCAAAAAAACTAAAATGCCTAGGGCAATTGAAATGTCTTTAATAACATTTTTCTGTTGTTCGAAAAGTTCGGCTTTTTGAGCTATTTTGATCGTCATCAAGTATGAAATCGTCGTCAATGCTTACTCTCTTAACGAGACCAAAGCCCAATCTCGAATGCTGGTTAAGCCGAAAGAAAGGCGAGCCCAACAGTGTCAATAAAAGGCGCAAAAATAAGCCTTCTTTAAAAGGTTCTCGGTGGCAAAGCCAATGATCTACATCCCTTTTTCCCATAATGAATCGCCGCGATTGACGAAACTGTTTCAAATTGAAATAGGACTCGTTTTTGCTGCCTAAATTAAGATAAGAGGGAAAAATATATGAACCAGATGCTTGTTTTTTTAATGCTCCTATTCGTTTCTACTTTTGTGTTGTCAACCGAGAACCCAACTCAAATTAAATGTTCAATAAAAGGACCAGAAGATAAAATCTATTTCTTTGATACAAAAACCAAACGGTATCAGTTAAGCGTAAATGAGAAAGGTCGTGCTAAAACATCATTGTCAAGACAGTTACAGCAGCAAGTGGATCTATCAATCGACTCTTCAAAAAAAGTTTCCTACAATTTTCAAATCGATGACAGAACTGAAGTGAATGTGGAAATGGATCCGGATTCACGTCACGGGACCGGTGAAATAAAATTGAAAGCCAAAGGTAATGTTAAAAAATTCGATAAATGTAAGTTCGTTACGTCAGTCAGTGACGATTTAATTTAGTGAAACGCCTCTGTAAAGTCCTAAGCTGCGTTTAACCGAAATATTCAAATAAAATGGAGCAAAAACCCTACTCTATTTTTCCTAATGACATCAATTCGTCTTTCAGATATCTAAACTCAAAATCTAAAATCAAACTAGTGAGTGGCTGTTTAGTCACAAAGTGAGTTTATATGGCAGCACCTGCAATTAAAAACAAAACACCCTTTAGTCAGTTTCTTTCGGCAATAAATTTGACCGTTCTAGTCGCTGGTCTTGGCTACTTTGTAGACATGTTTGATATCACTTTGTTTGGTGTGGTTAGAGTTTTAAGCCTAAAAGATTTGGGCATCACGGATTCACAGGAACTTTTGAAAGCCGGTGTGCAACTTTATAACTCTCAAATGATAGGAATGATGGTTGGCGGATTGGTGTGGGGAGTTTGGGCGGACAAACGAGGTCGTCTATCCGTCATGTTTGGATCCATTATTTTATATTCCCTTGGCAATATTGCCAACGCCTATGTCTGGGATGTTAATAGTTATACGTTTTGTCGTTTTATAACCGGCGTGGGTCTGGCTGGGGAATTAGGAGCTGCTATTACTTTGGTAGCTGAATCCTTACCAAAGGAAACTCGAGGCTACGGAACTACGATAGTAGCGACGCTTGGTTTGCTTGGCTCAGTAACGGCTGCTTTTGTAGGGCAGCAAATCTCGTGGCATGGAGCCTACATCCTTGGTGGGGTGTTAGGGCTTTTGCTATTAGTAACACGATTCAGAGTTTTTGAAAGCGGGATGTTTGAAAAGTCTCAAAGCAAAACAGTTGAACGAGGAAATTTGATGATGCTGTTTAGAAAAGGCCGATTTTTAAAATATATTAAATGTATTTTAATTGGTATCCCAATCTATTTCATCACCGGTGTGCTTTTTACGTTTGCTCCCGAACTTACTCAAAGCCTGGAAGTGCAGGGCATAGTAAGCGCGGGCAATAGCCTTCTGTATGGTTCAATTGGTTTGGCTTGCGGGGATTTCATTTCTGGGCTTTTAAGCCAGTTTCTTAAATCCAGAAATAAAGCGATTATTTTCTGTTTATTTTCAGCGTTTGTATTGATTCTAGTTTATTTAAATGCACGAGGTTTGTCTCCAGAAGGTATTTACTCGATTTGCTTTTTATTAGGTTCGCTGGCTGGCTATTGGGCGGTGCTTGTGACTGTCGCAGCAGAACAGTTTGGAACCAATATTCGAGGCACCGTTGCAACCACTGTTCCTAATTTTGTGCGAGGCTCAGCAGCCGCAGTTGTCAGTTTGTTTGCCTACTTAAAAACTGACTATTTCTCGGCAGATAAAGCCGCCCTGATCGTAGGAATAGTGTTTTTTGTAATGGCGCTTGCGAGCGTTTGGACCCTGAACGAAACGTATGGAAAAGACCTGGACTACATAGAGAACTAAAAAGAGAGCTAATATGAATTTTACTAAAGACACGTTTAAATATTTTGAACTCGCTGAAAAAAACAAAAATAACAAAGCCTGGTTTGAAAAGAATAAAACACTTTATGAAGCGGCAGTTAAACAGCCGGTGGGCGCCCTGCTTATTGAAATTGGAAAAAAATATCAAAAAGATTTAGTTAGAATAGCGGTGAGCCCGGATAAAATCACCCGGCCGCTGAGGCCTAAAAATCGAGCTGAAGAAAATGGATTTGTAAAAACAAATACTCATTTTTCTTTAGCAGAAAAAAAGACTTCTTTGTTTGAGTGGAACCCTGGAATTTATTTCCAGGTCGGAGTCGATGAAGAGGACTGTTTTTTTGGTCTGGGTCTTTATATGGTTTCAAGCCGGCAAATCAGTTTACTTCGAAATGCGTTGGTCGAAGATTTTGACGCAATAGATGAAATAATGTCCAATCGCAGACTTAAAAAAGTATGGGGTGGGCTAAAAGGCGACGTGTATAAGCGTTTTCCGAAAGGCTATAGTCCAGAAAGTCCAAGTGCTAAATATTTAAAATATAAGCAATTCTATTTTGGGCAATCTTTTACGCGAAAACAGGTCTTGGATCCCAAATTTTCGAATCAGCTTGTGAAAGATTTGGGGGTTGCCATACCTTTTTTTTCTTGGATTCGGTCCACAGTGGGAACCTATAAAAAATAATTGTTTAGATTTGGTTTTTTGCCAAAACGTCTTGGATTTTTCAAAAGTATTGTGTCTGAATTTGGCTAACCATACAATTAGGCCATGAGAACAGCATTAGATTTGATGACTCCCAATTTAAAAACAGTCGCCTCTGGGGATACATTAGAAGAAATAATTAAACTTTTTTTGGAGCAGGGAATTACCTCAAGTCCTGTTAAAAATCCACTAGGCGAAACGTTAGGTGTTTTTACTGAATTGTCTCTTTTGAAAGCATTTATGCTTCACAAAGCAAAGTTTGGAAAAAGTGATAGGGTCGGGCATCACATAGAGCTGTTTGATGAAGCAGTTTATATTAATGCTGGGGCTCCTTTGAGTGAAGTGGTAAAGTTGCTGATTCAAAGTTCGAATCATCGTTTGCTAGTTCAAGATGATAAAAAGAAAGTGATTGGAATAATTAGCCCCAAAGACATAATGCGCGCCATGATTGGGGTGGCTAATCCTAGCCAAAATTTAAAAGAAAAACTAAAAGAAGCCGAAGATCAGTTGCAGTCTTCACTTAATAAAATATCAGAAATTGAAAAACATCTTGAAGTCTATCGAAGCGTTTTTCAAGAAACCCCGTATATGATTCATGCTGCCGATTTTTCCGGTAAAATCATTATGTCAAATCGAAGTGAGCATGAGGCGCTCGGTTACAAAATGGGCGAATTGATTGGACGCAGTATTTATGATCTGTACGCGCCTCAGATGCATGCAGAAGCAAAAAAAGGCCTAGAGCTGATTAAAGAAAAAGGGTTTCATCATATGACCTACACGACTCTAATTAAAAAAGATGGAACGCCTATGCGTTGTGATATTGTAAGTTCCGCTATGCGGGACAAAGATGGTCAGTTTTTGTCGACGGTCACTGTTCTTAGACCTGTTGATTCCGAAGAGCTATTGCGGACTTTAAATGGAATCGTAAATGATTCAGATGGGCCGCTGGCACGTTACGTTTTCAATAAATGAAAATACTATCTGTCTAAAACTATGACATAGTAAGTTTTTTTCTATTGTAGTATCCCTGACCTCGGGAAAATGGGGATGGGTATGAAATTACTAATTATTGTTCTATTGGGTTTAAGTTCGCGCGTAATAGCAAAAAACAAATGCTGGTGTCTTCCGACAACAGGAAAAGATTATATCGGTGAAGCTAGAAAGCGCAGTGCTTTTGGCTTTTCGATTAATTGGGTTTGTGACTATGACTGCAATTCTAGTGGCGGACCGCGGGCGTCCTTAAAAGGAAGTTACAAAAAATTCTACGCCAAAAAGACTGAAAACGGTCTTGAAGGAATTTGTGAGGGAATGAAGTACGAGCCCCAATTCAATGCTCAACGAAACGACTATATCTATATGTGGGATGGAAAGACTCGCTATATTAGTCCAAAGCGATCGGCCGCTCTTGAGCTAAAAAGCTGGGCTGAAAAAAACGAGTGTGAATAAGCTATTTTTTAATTGATTTTAGTTGCAAGAAATCACGAAGGGAAATGGCTTTTGAAAACAAAAAGCCTTGGCCTTGTTCAACACCAAAGGCTTTTAGCAAGGATTTCTCTTCTTCGCGTTCAATACCTTCTGCAATAATTTTCATTTTCAATGACTGCGCTAAGTAAATTAAAGATTTAACAATCGCAAGAGCCTTGTCATCACGAAGCATGTCTCTGACAAACGAGCGATCAATCTTGATATTGTCCAAAGGCATCCTGAATAAATACTGCAAACTTGAAAACCCAGTTCCAAAGTCATCTATAGAAAGACCATAGCCAATTTCATGGAACCGCGATAGGGTGTCGAGTGCAAGGGTACCGTCCATCATCACTCGCTCGGTCATTTCTAATTTAATAGAATCAGCGTCTAGCCCGTGTTCTGCCCGCAAGGATTCAACTTCTTCAATAAAATCATTTTGGACAAATTGCTTACCAGAAATATTAATCGACATCGAAAAATTCTTGTCGTTTCTTTTTTCTTGGATCACCTTTAAATCTTTAAAACATTCTTCCAGGATCCAACGACCAAAAGGGATCATAAAAGCCGAGCTTTCAATGACATCCATAAATATCGCCGGCGATATCTGTTCGCCTGAAGGGGGAAACCAGCGAATTAAAGCTTCGGCGCCGATAATTTTGTCGGTATTCAAATCTAAAATCGGCTGATAGTACATGACAAATTCGCGATTATTAAATGCGTCTTTGAGTCGTGATTCCAACTTAATTTTTTGCACGGCTTCAATGTCTTCTTGTTGCACTACTTGAGTGCTTAAGAATTCTTTTTTTGGTTCGCGAGTGATTAGATCATTTTGTGAACGAAGCCGTTTTAAAAGTACCCGCAGCAAAAGGCGCACCACAGTGTCTGTCGCATGAACCCTCTCAAGCAGCATATCTTTGGTAACAGGGATCAGTTCGCAGTCATCCAAAGTTTTTGCGGATGCCGAGCGAACTTGATTGTCTAAAATAGCCATTTCGCCAAAGATTTCACCCTCACCCAATACGCTTAATGGGAAGTCTTCTGTGTCTTTTGTCAAATAGATCAAAACGCGGCCTTTTTCGATAATAAAGGCTGATTCACCCATTTCTCCTTGGAGAAACAAAACAGTGTCCTTGGGGTAGCGAACAATTGCGGATGATGACATAGATTCAAGGATAGAGATTTGAGGGTTTTTAATCAAATTCTCTTGTTAAAACTAGCCTTTAACGCGCTACGACAAGGGACAAAAGTGGAGCTAGACGGATGTGGTTCAATTTACATAGAAAGTAGGGATGATAAAGTCGCCTGAAACCGAAAAGAAAGTAACTCCACTTATGAAGCAATATTGGGATGTTAAGAACCAGCATCCGGATAAGATTGTTTTTTTTCGGATGGGAGATTTTTACGAACTTTTCTACGGGGACGCTCAAACGGCTGCGACTTATTTAGGGGTGACTCTTACCTCTAGAAACAAAAAAGACGCTGACTCAGCTCCGATGTGTGGTTTTCCTCATCATTCATTGCCTAACTACGTAAATAAATTATTAAGCCACGGATTTAAGGTAGCGATTTGCGATCAGGTCGAAGATCCAAAGCTAGCCAAAGGGATCGTAAAACGTGAAGTCACAAAAATTTTAACTCCTGGAATGGTTTTTGATTTTGATTTGCTAGAATCTTTTCAGTCGCATTATATAATGGCCTTTGATTTAAACTGCGTTTGTTTTATAGAAGCCTCGACGTTTGAAAACTTTTCGATTCCTTGGAAAGAATGGTTCGAACTAAAACGTATCGTCGGTAGTTTTGAAGTTATGGAATTTGTATTCAACCCTTCCTTGAATATCTTTCCTGAAGGGCCTCAAAAAGAAGATTTTTTTAATATTCTTAAAAAGAGAAATGTAACTGTATCTAGTCTGCCAGATTCTTTTCAAATCATAGGCGAATCAGCAGCTGCGCTGCTGATTGGCTATATTAAATATGTAAATCCCACCTGGTCTGATGAAAAGGTCATTCAGTTTTTACCGCGGGCTTTGAATTCAAAAATGAAACTTTCGAATCAGGCAATCAAACAGCTCGAGCTTTTTGATTCTGTTCGTGGTCCTGTTCTGCCTTCTTTGTTTGCGGTGTTAAATCAATGTAAAACAGCACTTGGAGCGAGAAAGCTTCGGGATTGGTTGCGATTTCCATTAACAAATTTAAGCGAAATTGAATATCGGCAAAATCAAGTTCAATTTTTTACGTCAAAAATGCATGTTACTAAAAAAATTCGCGATCTTCTGGGTGCTGTCTATGATATTCAAAGGAAATTAGGCAAGGTTTCACAAGCTCAATGTTCGACAGTTGATATTCAAGGCTTAGCCAATTCAACAAGCACGTGTTTTGAATTGGTGCATGTACTATTTGCTGCAGGTTTTTTTGAAGGCAAAGATTATGAAATTCAATCTCTTGCTGAATTAGAAGAAAAATTAAATAAATTATGTGAAAACATAACAGATATTTTTGTTGAAAATCCGCCACTTAGCACCAAACAAGGCGGACTGTTTAAAAGAGGTGTGTACGCAGATCTTGACGAATGGATTGATCTTTCCACCAATGTACAAAAGTTGGTTCAAGATTTAGAACAGGTTGAAAAGCAGGCAACTGGAATCAATTCTCTAAAAGTTCGCTACAACCAGGTTTTTGGATTTTATATCGAAGTGACACATTCTCATGCGGACAAAGTGCCAGCGAATTACAAGCGCAAGCAGACGTTAACGAATGCAGAACGATTTTACACAGATGAATTGATGGAACTCGAGAAAAAAGTCCTGCTCGCGCAATCCCGACGTGGAGAGCTAGAAAGCGACTATTTTGAAAAATGCAAACGAACTATTTTGCAATTTATAAGCGAGTTTTTGCAAATTTCTGAATTTGCCTCCGAAGTAGATTTGTATTCTACTTTGGCTTGGATTTCTGTTGAAAATAGTTATGTTAGGCCCAAGTTGCATTCAGGAACAGAGTTTAATTTAGTTCATAGTCGACATCCTGTAGTTGAAAAAAATTTGACGGGTCGATTTGTTCCAAACTCAGTTCAGATGCAGGCAGGGCATGTCTGGGTTTTGACCGGTCCAAATATGGCGGGCAAAAGCACTTTGATGAGGCAAATTGCACTTATTCAAATTATGGCGCAATTGGGAAGCTTTGTGCCAGCAGAATCGGCTTTGCTACCGGTTATGGATGCGATTTATACCCGCATAGGTGCGAATGATTCACTGTCTGAAGGGTTGTCCACTTTCATGGTTGAAATGAAAGAAACCGCCGAGCTATTGAATGAAGCGACTTCGACTTCGCTCATTGTATTGGATGAAATTGGCCGAGGCACGGCAACGTATGATGGTTTAAGTTTGGCCGAGGCGATCATGGAATACATTATTCAAAAAATAAAAGGTTTTACATTGTTTGCCACTCATTATCACGAAATCACTGCGATGGCTAAACAGTTTCCAAAGTCGATTAGAAACGGGCATATGGAAATAGTGCATGGAGCTGGCGTTGACGGGGCTGAGTCCATTCAGTTTAGTTATGTTTTTAAAGAAGGGTCAGTGGGGCGCAGCTATGGTATTCAGGTGGCCGAGCTCGCGGGACTTCCGGCTTCGCTGATTCAAAGTGCCAAGCAATCTTTGGCACTGAAAGAATCGCCACGTGGGACATTGAAGAAAATTAAAGAACCCGAAAAGCAACTAAGTTTATTTACCCCTGCAGCAGATTTGCATCCAGGGTCGGTCGCCGTATTGGCTAAACTTAAAGCATTGGATCTGAATTCATTGAGCCCAATTGAATCGCTAAATTGGTTGCATGAGGTTCGATTAGAATTGAACAAGCACGTTTAAATATTTTACGATGTGCTAAAAACCAACCTGAACTAAAAAATATTTTGTTAATTGAGTAAGCGTCGGTCCTATTTTTTTTTGCTGTAATTGCTAGTGCGGCCGGTGTGTGAGCGCCAGTTATGATGAGGGTCTACTTTGGTTCTTTGGTGCCAAGCTTCCCATTTTTTTCTGGGTAAATTATGAGAAACATTTCCTTTCTCATCGAAAATATCAGGGTCTTTGCCAAACAGAAAATCTAATAATCCTTTAAATATTGACATAATCCTTCACCTCAAGACGGTTATATCACCGCTTATTTTTGACTTCAAAGAATTTAACTATTTTTTGGATTAGCACAAACGTCAATGAGCTCTATTCCCTTATCAAAATTCGATTTAGTTTTTGATTTAAAATGATGAAAGCAACTCTTAGCAGCCTTTTCTAAAGCCTGATTGTAGTCAGGTGCTTCTTGGCTAACCGCAAGCTTTTCGCCGTCAAATGAATACTTAAACGCAAACGTCTGCGACCCAAATCCCGCCTGGGTAAAAAGTAAAAGTCCGGCAAGGGCTGCTTTTGAAACATAAGATTTCATAAAAACTCCTATCGTTAAGTAATCTTCTTGCCTAGATAAGGTGCAAGGCACGGTCCAAAAACAGTTTCACAGGAGAAGGTAACCATTTGAATTGGCGGGGAAAAAGAGTATCAATACGACACGGTCACAATGAGATGGAAAAATGACAATTTTGGCATCCAAGAATCCAGGGCTATGTCCGCTCGTTGACTAAAACAAAGCCTCTAAGTAGAACTGGCGCCATGACTACTTCGAACACCTTTTTGACTTCGATTGATATAAAGCAAAATAAAGTTATCGAATTGTTTCCAGAAGCTTTGGACTGGGAAACTAAATACAAAAAAATTATCGAGATAGGCAAAGCCCTGAAACCTTTGCCAGGCGAAGGTAAACAGGAAAAAAATGTTATCAAAGGGTGTCAATCTCAGGTCTGGCTAGTGGCCGAGCTCGATCAAAGCCAAGGCTCTCAGCAAGCTGTGGTGCGGTTTTCAGGGGATAGCGATGCGTTGATTGTGAAAGGCCTAGTCGCACTTTTAATATCGATTTATGATGGCGAAAAACCAAGTGATATATTAAACTCTAAAATTTATTTTCTAGAAAAAACAGGATTAAAAACCCACCTAACACCCTCTCGTGCCAATGGTTTGATGGCTATGGTCCAGCAGATAAAAAACTATGCGATCGCCTTCCATTATTTGTTAAATAAAGGAAACTAATAGGTCCAAATTTTTGCGAATTCTTTGTGCAATCTTCAAAAGCACGTTTGAATAAATAGGTAAATAAAAAAATATCGATCGTTTCTCAAGGATGAGAAGCAGACGTTGTGCCCATTGGAGGGGAATTGTGAAGAAGATTTCAAAAATAGTTAGCGGTTGTTTTTTAGGAGTCTTGATCCTTTCTTTGAATGTTGTGGGCGAAGAAAATAAGCGTATAAAAGTAATCTACGGCAAAGACGATCGATTGGATGTTTACCAGGTGTCTGATCCTGGGCTTTTAAGTATGGCTTCCGCGACCGCTGCGATTATTTCAAAAACAAAGTTATCCCAAGTGAACGGAGTGTTTTCAATTTCTGGAACAGTGTTTGGCGATGAGCTTGGACTTTGCAAAGATGAACCATTCTACAATCAAATAAAAGCAGCCAATTGTTCTAGCTTTTTAGTAGGTCCAGATTTAGTAGCCACGGCCGGGCATTGTGTTTCAGCTTTAGACTGTGCCGATTTTGCATTTGTTTTTAATTATAAAATGGTTGGTCCGGGGCAGAATCCATCAGTGTTCCAGACAAATGATGTTTATAAATGCAAACAGGTGATAGCGCGCGAGCAAACCCGAGCTCAGGATTATTCGCTGGTTAAGTTAGATCGACCAGTGGTTGGTCATGCCCCAGTTGCATTGGCGCAAAATCCAGCTAAAAGCGGTGACGCCCTTGTATTAATTGGAAATCCAGCTGGCATTCCTACCAAAATTGCCGGCGGTGCCAATGTTAGAAAAGTAGAAAAAGGATTTTTTCGCGCCAACACTGATAGTTATGGCGGCAATAGTGGATCGGGCGTTTTCAATGCGGCCGGAGAAGTCGTTGGGATACTCGTTCGAGGTGAGCAAGATTTTAAATATGATATTTCTAAACAGTGCACGCGTTCATACAACTGTGCCGATGGCGGCTGTCGCGGCGAGGATGCCACGCAGATCGACTATATTATAAAGGCGATTCAAGCTATACCTACTCGTAATTATTCTTCTGAGCTATAAACTAATTAGGCCAGGTTTGCTAGCATCGGGTCATTTTGGGATTCCTTGACTCATAATTAAGCAATTTCTAAGTCAATTTTTAATTAAACATTTGATTGTGACAGTTGAATGACACTCTCAAGTTTATCATTTGATACACTTTTTTGAGATGGAATTTCATATTATTCACCTACCTAAAACAGGTACTAAAATCTCTGCCGATGACCTGCCATCCGAAGCGCTTATTTTTGAAACATGCTTACGACGTATCCTGTTTTTCAGTTCTGATCTGTTTTTATCTCAGCCGAGCGACAAAGATTGGTTGCTAAAACATTCCAATCAATATGAGATTTTTAGTGGCGAAGTAGCCTATAAATTTGTATTAGAAGTCATTTGTGGATTGCATTCGCTTATCAAAGGCGAAACTGAAATTTTTGGCCAATTTAAAGAGTTTTTTTCGGTTCAAAAGGCTGAAATAGGTGCGATCGGGATGACCGACGTGTTTAAACAATGGATTGTGGATTGCAAATTTCTAAGAAGTACGCGAATTCAAAATTGGAGTCATAATACCTATGGTTCTATGACTCGAAAGTTATTGAATGCAAATGATGGTGTAGCACTTTTAGGCGGCGGGCAGTTGGCACGAGAAATTGCTCCGTGGTTAAAACACGTAAAATCAAAATCGATTCTTTTGCGTCGGTCACGCGAACTGGAACCTCAGTTTTCTGGATTTCGTATTGAAATGACTCCAAACTGGGATTGTCCTAAGGAAATAACTGTGCTTGTGATAGCAGCCAATATAACCAATGCAGAATTGAACGAACATCTTTCACGTTGGCCGAACATTCGTTTGGTTGTTGATTGGCGCGGCGATGAGTC